>JAJDDU010000333.1 GCA_029260155.1 Phycisphaerae bacterium
GCTACGGGGCGAGACCCCCAAGTCTTTCTTCGGCGACTACTACTACGCTTACGGCCACGATAATGCGATCAGTGCCGTGGCCGAGCGACTCGCTGAGGGGGCTGCCGTGGATTCGCTGGTCTGGGAATACCTCAACGAGTCGGAGCCGACGTGGACCTCGCGCACCAGGATCATCGAACGGTCTCCACCGTACGGGATTCCTCCCGTCGTTGTGCATCCGGATCTTGCCCCGGAGCTAAAGGACCGGCTAAGACAGGTCTTCTTGGATCTTCATAAGGACGAGCGCGCACAGAAAGCGCTCCACACACTGAGGATTGATCATTTCGAGCAAGAGGATGATTCGGCATACGAATCTGTCCGCGAGATGTTTCGGTCCCTCGAACAAGCAAGTCAGCAAGGATCATGACGCTGAGGCGAAAGATATTCGTACGAGTCGCGGGGTTGGTCACGGGCGTGATCGTCGTTGTGACGTTGCTCACCTGTGCCTTCGAGGCGAAGCACTATCACACCAGTACCAAAGAGACCTTTAGCGCACAGTTGGAACTCCTTGCAAGTCGCGCTGAGGGCTTGGTGCTCTGGGACGATCGCCTGGCATTGAAGGATCTCTTGCATGAAGTTGTCAACAATCACGATTTGGTAGAATACGCTCTCCTCGAGCGGTCCGATCGGCCCTACGTCCACACGTTTGAGAAGGTGGTGCCACGGGGCCTACTGGAGCTAACTCCGGGGCCGACTTCAAGGCCGGCTATTTACGAGCTCCGCCGCCTCCGGGGAGGTCGGGTGATCCACCTCGCAGCGCGGCTTGGTGACGAGAAGACTGTACTGCATTTGGGTTTGTCGGTTGAGGGGATCAACAGGCAGCTGCTCTCGCACGTTCTCTTGTTCGGTTTGTTGGGCGCATGCGCCGCCGTCGTCGGGATCGTGTTCGCTGCCGCTGCCGCGCGCCTGATCACCCGTGAAGTCGATGACGCAACGAGCGCGCTACGCGATGAAATCGACGAACACAAGCAGACGCAACGGGAGCTCGCGCTCCACCAGGGTCAATTGGAGGAACTCGTCCGAGAACGAACTCGCACGTTGGAACAACTAACCCAGGACCTTCGCCACGAACACTCGGCAGCGCTTTTCGAGCGCCGCCGTTTTATGGTCATGGTGGATTCCCTCCACGCGGGGCTTGTTTTTTTCGGTTCGGACGGCAGCATCGAATATGTCAATCCCGCGGCAGGGCAATTGCTGGATCAAGACTGTGATGGGCTCGCGCAGCTGACCGTTCCGCCACACCTCCTCGCCTGTGATACCGTAGATGCAGGAGTGCTTCTCGAGCAACTCGTCGGAAGAGACCTGTGGCAGATAGCGAGGGAGCGACTGGACTTGGATTTGGACAGCATTGCCGTCCGAAGCGACGACAAGTCGTTGGCAGGTCGCATTATCATGATGCGAGATCGAACCGAGGAGCGGAGATTGCACCGGCTCATGGCGGAGCAAGACAAGGTCGCCAGCGTCGGCACGTTGGCGGCCGGTATTGCCCATGAAATCAACAATCCCTTGGATGGCCTCCAGAACTGCCTGCGGCGAATCATCAAGGATCCGACGAACATAGACCAGATCGAACGCTATGCGGGATTGATGACCGCATCGCTTCATCACATCGAGACGGTCGTGCGACAACTTCTCAACCTCTCCCATAGGCGCGACCGTGTTGTACGGAAGATTGATGTGAACGAGGCGGTTCGAGGGGCAGTTGAGTTGGCTCGTACGGGCCGGCGGTGGAACGGGGTCGAAGTGGACTGGCGACTGGCAGACGATCTTCCAGCAGTGTTGGCCGACCCACAGAACCTCGCGCAAGTGTTCCTCAACCTCGTATTGAATGCCGTTGACGCTATGGCTGCTGGCGGTACCCTCACGGTAACGACTCGGTCCGAGGCCCTGCAAAGCGCTGCGTCGAGTGAGGAGGACGTGTTGGTTGAGGTTCGCGACATTGGTTGTGGCATCGCCCCCGACGTTCTGCCGCGTATCTTCGAGCCCTTCTTCACGACGAAAGCGCACCAAGAGGGCACAGGGCTTGGCCTGTCGGTCTCGCGCAACTTGGTCGTCGAGCACGGCGGCGAGATCGACGTGACGAGCGAATTCGGCGTCGGAACGGTGTTTCTAGTGAGGTTACCGAGGTTCTTCCCTGCACAGCCTTCAAAGCCGCTACGAACGGAGAAGTCGTCATGAGCATGCGTGTTGCGGTCATAGACGATGAGGAGATCAAACGCGTATCGCTGGTGGACGACCTGCGTGACACCGAATTGGATGTCGTCGATTTTGCAGCCGGCGGGCCCGCAGTCGAGTATCTCAAGAAGCACCACGTGGATGTCGTTGTGACCGATCTCAAGATGCCGGGAATGACGGGCCTGGACGTGTTGAAGACGTTGCGCGATCTCTCGCCCGAAACGGATGTCGTCATCATGACGGCGTTCGGAACCGTCGAGACCGCCGTCGAGGCCATGCGGCACGGGGCGTGTGATTACATTTCCAAGCCGTTTTCGAGTGACCAACTGATTGTGCTGCTGGAACGGTTGGCGGAGCAACGACAGCTTAGGACGGAGAACAAAGCGCTGCGCATGGCCACGGGCATCGATAATGGTCATCTCAGCGATTTCGTAGCTGCGTCGGAGAGGATGACAGAGCTGGTCAGTCAGATTCATCGGGTGGCCGCAAGCGATGCACACGTGCTTCTCACGGGCGAAACGGGCGCGGGCAAGGACCAACTTGCGCAGGTACTGCATCAGGCGTCGCCGCGCAAGGACCGGCCCCTTGTCAAGATCACCTGCGCGACCTATTCGAAGCAGCTTCTTGAAAGCGAGCTCTTCGGCCACGAGCGTGGCGCATATACGGGTGCGGAAAAGGCGCATCCGGGGCGGTTCGAGTTGGCGCACGGTGGAACCGTCTACCTTGACGACGTTGATGATATTCCGCTTGAAGAGCAAACGAGACTTCTTCGCGTGATCGAGGAGCGTGTGATCGAGCGTGTCGGGGGCACTCGGATTATCCCGGTCGATGTTCGCATTATTGCGTCCACGAAAATCGACCTGAAGAAGATGGTGGACGACGGGCGGTTCCGCCCCGACCTCTTCTATCGGATAAACGTCGTTCAGCTCGATGTTCCGCCGCTGCGCGAACGCCCGGAGGATATCGAACCGCTAATCCACCATTTCTGCTCAAACGGCTGCAGGACACCGCTGTGCCACTTCGAGGAGAGTGCCCTGTCAATCCTGCGCAGCTACTGCTGGCCGGGCAACCTTCGCGAGCTGCGCAACTTGGTCGATCGATGGAAACTCCTCAAGCGGACGAACAACCTCACCTCCGAGGATCTCCCTCCAGAGATGCTCAACTTCGCCGTTTTCGCGGGAGATTCCTGCGACGTTTGTCCGCGCACGTTCGACGAATCCGTGACAGCACTGGAGCGGCGGCTTCTTTCCGATGCGTTGAAGAAGGCGTCCGGGAACAAAGCACAGGCGGCGGAGTTACTCGGCCTGAAATCCTCCACCCTGCGGAACAAGCTCGCGAAATATGGTCTGAATGGCGACCCGCCTAGCGCCGATTCCGGCGCTTGAGCGCCAACTCTGGCGCCCACGGATCATTCCCCGCTCCACCGGGGCTTTCGGTTTTGCCCGTCAGCTCTCCGTTTGGGGCGATTCCTGCCCACACTGCGTTTTCCGATAAGTGGCACGCCGGATGCTATCGAGCCTTCTGGTGACGGTCCTAGCTGGCGAGCGCAAGCCTGCGTACGATGGCGAGAACTTCAGGAGAAATCCAGATGAAACGAAGACTGACAGCCGCTTTGCTCCTGCCCGGCGCGGCGGCCCTGCTATTGGTGTGGGGGTGCCCGTTGGTATCGCCTCCTACAACGGAGTGCGCGGCGGCAACCGAGGCATGCACGACGACTGGCGACTGCTGCGATGGACTCGAGTGTAACGGCGGCACGTGTGGCGTACCAGCCTCTGGAACGCAGGCGGCGATCCCAGCGAAGCAGATCGAACTCAACCTCATTGGTATCCACGATCCGGATGCAGAGAGCTACAACGGCAACTGCGTTGGCTGCCACGGCGATCGCACGGACGAAGTTGCACTCGACGGCGTCACACCGACTGCGCACGCCACGATGGCGGATCTGTTCGGTGAGGGAAACGATCGGTGTATCGCGTGCCACAACGGCGGACCAAACTTCTTTGATTTCGCATATGGCTCGGGCGATGCATCGGCCGGTGGCCTGCGTGAGCAGGTGGATATGGAAGAGGAAAACTGTGGCGCGTGCCATGGCGCGAACGCTGCCGTCGCACTTTACGCAGACTAGTGTGGCAACATGCAAGGAGAACGAACCGTGATAGCCACGAATACACTTGGCTATACTAAGCTGTGCGGCGGTGGCTGGCTCGACTCTGGCGTGTGTCGCCGCAGCTTCATTAAAACGACCGGAGCCCTGGCGGGCGCCGCCGCGGTCGGCAGCACGTTCCTTGTTGAGAACAAGGCCAAGGCCGAGAGCTTCGGCAATCCTGTTCTGGTGGAAACCGACGCAAACGCGGAAATCAAGTACAGTGTATGCCTCGCATGCCACAGCGCGTGCGGCATTCGCTGCAAGGTGGTTGATGGCGTGCTCGTCAAGATTGACGGGAATCCGTATCACCCGAATTGCAGAGAAGATCACCTGTCCTACGACACTGATCCGGAGGTGGCGAAGCTCCAACCGGCCCGGGTCTGTGCCAAAGGGCAAGCCGGAATCCAGGTTCTCTACAATCCATATCGCATCAAGGAACCGCTCAAGCGCAAGCCTGGCACGGCGCGGGGCGCCGGCGAGTGGGAGGCGATTTCTTGGGATGACGCGATCAGTGAGATCGGCGACCGGCTGCTTGCCATGCGGAAGCTCGACGTAGATGCCGATCCAGCCAATCCAGACGATCCGTGGCTAGGCCCAGCTGTCAACAAGGTCGTGTTCTCCGGCGGGCGGAACGAGCACGGCCAGAAGGAGTTCACCGATAGATTCTGGGGTAGTAGCTACGGAACCATCAACAAGCGCCACGACCACACGAGCATCTGCGAGGTTAGTCACCACGTTGGGTATCAGTTCGCCACGGGGCTTGGCGTGGCAAGCAAGCCGAAGACAAAGGGTGCGACCGATCTTCCCAACTGTGAGTTCGTGCTCTGGTTTGGCTCGGACCCGATGGCTGCCAATTTCCCGTTCGTTGCGCAGGCCCGAAAGCTCGTCGATATGCTCAATCGTGAGTCGCCCGGCAAGCTTGCCGTTGTCGATCCAAGATGCAACGTTGCGGCCAGCAAGGCGGACTGGTGGATGCCGGTTCTGCCTGGGACGGACGCGGCCTTAGCATTGGCGATTGCGCGCTTTGTCATCGATGAGGAGCTGTGCAACACGACCTTCCTGGAGAACACGACCCAGGACGCAGCCGACGCCGACGGTGAGCTCAACCTGACGGACGCGCCGCGACTGGTCAAGATAGTTGACGGCCATCCGACGGCGTACTTGCGATCCGACGAAGCCGGGCTCGGCGGCACGGCGGACGATTTCGTCGTGTGGTCGGGTGGCGCGGCCGTTCAGGCTGACGCCGTCTCTGCTGGTGACCTTCTGCCCGGAGAGGTAAGCGTCAGCGGCATCGTGTGCAAGACTGCGTTCGAAGTCTACGCTGATGAGGCACGAAGCAAAACGCTCGACGAATGGGCTGCAATCTGCGAGATCGATCGGGCGACAATCGAGGCCGTAGCGACTGAGTTGACTTCCCACGGTCGCGCGGCGTCGGTCGAGCACTATCGCGGGCCGGTCCAGCACACCAACGGCACTTATACTTCCTGGGCCATCATCAACCTCAACACGCTCATCGGCAACTACAACTGGAAGGGTGGCCACATTTTCACGGGCAAACACTGGCACGAGACCGGCGGCAAGACGGGCAATCAGTATAGCCCGAAGGGAGTGACCAACGGTGTGTCGACGAGCGGTGTGCAGATCACGCGTATCAACGAGAACTACGAGGACAGCGCGGAGTTCGCGGGCAAAGCGGATGGCGCCAAGTACCCCGCAACGCGTCCTTGGTTCCCCTTCGCCAGCATGTTCAACTACCAGGAGATCGTCCCGAGCATTGAGGATCAGTATCCCTATGCCTGCGAGGCGTTGATTCTCTACTGGAACGACATCGCGTATTCCACGCCAGCCGGCAGGTCAGCCGTGGAGCGTGTCTTGGCAAACGAATCCAAGATCCCGTTGATCGTGTCCATCGATATCGAGATGGGCGAGACGACCGCGTTCGCGGACTACATCCTGCCGGACTCGACGTACTTCGAGCGCTGGAGCACGCCGCACTTGGCGTACGCGATCGCCACTGAGGTAAGTGGGGTCCGCCAGCCTGTCGTCGGTTCGTTCGATGCGAATATGAACTATACGCCGGCCTTGCCCAACACGAGGATGATCGAGGACATGCTCATTGCCCTTGGCAAGCACATGGGGCTTCCTCAGGACGGCGAGGATGTGGATGGTAATCCCATCACGTTGAACAATGCCTGGGATTGGCACAAACAGCTTATCGGAAACATCGCCGGCGAAGGCGACGGCGTGGCGGGCGCGGATCTGGAGGCAAAGCGCGACTATGTCCTCGCCCGCGGCGGCAGGTTCGAAGCGTACGCGGAGACGTATGACGGCGAACAGATGAACCACCAGTTCACTGGCCCCGTCTACCTCTTCAACGAAACCCTGGCCCAGACAATCGACTCGATCGTCGGTGTGCCCTTCCACGGTCATGCGAAGTACGAGCCGGTCGCGGATCTGGGTGGAACTCTGGTGGATGAGACCGATGCGGCCTATCCGCTGCTACTTACGACGTACAAGCAGGCGTGGCACAGCATGGCTCGGACAATCTGCAATCCGTGGCTCGTTTCGATCCAGCCGGAGAATTTCGTCGAAATGAACAGCTCCGACGCGGCTGCACTGAGCATTCGCACCGGCGATGAAGTTCTAGTCACCTCCGCGTCGCACTCCGAGGGATCGGTCGGGCGAGCGTACGTAACCGAGACGATTCGGCCGGGCGTCGTGGCAATCGCCCACAGCTTTGGACACTGGCAGATGTCTTCGAAGGCGCACAAGGTCAATGGCGCCGATGCGGACTTTGACGGAACTCGCGCCGCGGGCATTGCGGCGAACCCGATTATGCGGGCCGACCCCGTTAAGTCGAACGTGAGTCTGCAGGACAAGATCGGCGGCAGCGCGGCGTTCTTCAACACGCGCGTTCGGGTGACGAAGGTCTAGTTGACGAAAAGGAGCCCAACGATGGCCCAAGTAGGTTGGATCATTGATACGAAGAGATGCATCGGCTGCCGGTCTTGCTTCGTAGCGTGCAAGAGCGAGAACAACACGCCACTCCGCACGGACTGGCGGTACGTGGTGGAGCGCGAACGCGGCACCTATCCAACTGCACGGCGTGAGTTCATATCGGTGGCGTGCAACCACTGTGATGAGCCGGCGTGCATGAAGTCGTGCCCGGTCGATGCCATCTCCAAGCGCGACGCAGACGGAATCGTGCTTGTCGATCAAGACAAGTGCATCGGATGCCGGTACTGTATGTTTGCGTGTCCGTACGGCGCGCCGCGGATCGACACCGACACGGGCAAAGTGAGCAAGTGCACGATGTGCGTACACCGACAAGATGCCGGATTGACGCCCTCTTGCGCCACTGCATGCTTGACTGGTGCGATTCAGTTCGTTGAGGACTTCACCGGGGAAACGGAAGCCGTACCCGATGGCTTCAACGACCCGGCGCTGACAAGACCGAACATCGACTTCATTCTGGCGAGCTAGTTCGATGGCAAGTGCCAATAGCGACGAGCGCGCCCGGCTTACAGATTTGAGCCAGGCGCGCCGCGATGTCTACGCGTTTCTGGGAGGAGCCTTCCTTGCGGCACCGACCGAGAAAACACTGCGTGCGCTCGGAGACGAGGAGTTCCTCGCTGGCGCAGCCGAGCTATTCGGCGCGAAAACGCTAGAGTCGCTCCGGCAGAACGCAGGAGCGGTGGAGCAAACGGCCGAGTTGCAGCGACAAGCACACCAGGAGTTCATGAACCTCTTCAAGGTGCCCGGCGGTCAGTACGTCACACCGTACGCATCTGTTTTCAGCGATGCACGCGAGGTTGGCGGTAAACCGGTGAAGGGCTTGCTGATGGGTCCGTCCGCAGTCCACGTGAAGAAGTGGTACCAGCTGGCGGCCGTCGAGATCTCGGATGAATACAAGGATCTGCCCGACCATATCGGCCTGGAACTGAATTTCCTCGCACACCTTTGTGGGAAGGAAGTTGAGTTTGCGGCGAAGGGCGAGGAGGGCAAGCTCGCGCGCGCCTGGGAGATCGAGCGAGACTTCCTGGCGGCGCACCTGGTCACATGGGCCTCCAGACTTCGCGACAAACTTTATGACAAGTCGCTACACGCGTACTTCCGCGCCGTCGCAGATTTGCTGGTCGAGTTCACCGAGCGTGATTTGTCAACGCTCGAAAAGGCAATGGGTCCATCGGCGAAGAAGCCGGTTCCCGACTACGAGGCAATCAACTGATGATTCGGGCATTGTTCAGTCTCGGCAGCGACTCAACGAAACCGCGCGTCGTGCGAAGGCAATCGTCCGAGCCGAGAAGAGTCAGCCGGCGGGACTTCCTGACGCTTGGGCGCAGCCCTCGACGGGCTGATGGCACATGGCGCGTGACGATCGATGCCGGTCGCTGTACGGATTGCATTGCCTGCACGCGGATTTGTGGCGAGCCGGCACTACGCCGGAGCGACCACGATTTGCACGTTGTCTATTCGCTCGACATGGCTTCGTGTACTGGATGCGGCGACTGCGAAACCGTTTGTGCGGCGACGGCCTTGGGCGTGCGGCGTGAAGCTGAGCCGGGACGAGGCATCATTGAGCTCGCCCGCCTGTCGAAGGAACGCTGCTCAAGCTGTGGCCACACGCAGGCTGGCTTGGTGGACGGTGTTTGCCCTATTTGTCGACCGGCCGGGCTGTCGCAGACCTTACGGAGATGAGTTGCGCATGATCGATGGCCGCGCGAGAGAGATTGACCACCTTCGGTTGTCGCTTATCGACCACTGCAACCTTGCGTGTCGGTACTGCGTGCCGGAGGGCGCGCGTCCTTCCCGGCAGATGATCGACGCGTCGTTCGCGTTCGAACTCGTTCGATGGTTGTCTCGATACCACGGCGTTCGACATGTTCGCCTGACCGGTGGTGAGCCTCTTCTCTATCCGGACTTGATCCCACTCGTGCGTCGCCTTGCGTCGCTCGCCCAGTTGAACGAAGTCACACTGACCACGAACGGTCAGGCATTGACACAGAAGGCTACGGCCCTCTGCGAAGCCGGTCTGTCGCGCATCAACGTCTCCCTGGACACCTTGAATCCGGACCGCTTCGCGCACGTGACACGCGGCGGCCGTGTTGAGCACACACTGAGAGGGATTGAGGCGACCATCAAGGCCGGCCTGACACCCGTGAAGCTGAACATGGTCGTTCAACGCGGATTGAACGACGACGAGATCGTTGATGCCGCTCGATGGGGCCTGGAGCTAGGATGCGTTGTGCGTTTCCTCGAGGTAATGCCGATCGGCCCGCTCGCCCACGTCATTGATGACCACCTCGTTCCGGCTTCCGAGATTCTCGACAAGCTGTCCGAGGCTTACCGGTTGGTGCCGATTCCGCAGAGCCCTGGACAACCCGCTGTCGATTATGCTGCGACATCCGGTACGTCGCGCGGTGTCATCGGTATTATTGCGCCGACCACTCGGCCGTTCTGCGAACGATGCAGACGGATTCGAATAACGTCACATGGCGCGATGGTCGTCTGCGTTCACGACAGCCGCTGTCTTGATCTGGCCGACTGCTGGGACGGGCGTCGCCTTGACGAACATCGCGCGAACGAGGTCCTCAAGACCGCCATAATGGATAAACCTGCTCAGGGATCGCGTTCTCAGTCACTTACGATGATCGCGCTCGGAGGTTAGGTCCAAGGATGGGCGCGGCAATACACGCGATGTTTCCTCGCGAGAAGAGTGGAGAAAAGGAGTTGCCGACATGAACGAACCGATGCTCGCCCTCACGGGCTTTCCTGGATGGCTCGAGATCAGTGTCGTTCTTCTTGTCGGACTGCTCTTGTTCGGCGGGCGATTACCGGGCGTTGCGCGATCGATTGGCCAGTCCTTGATTGAATTCAAACGCGGGCTTCGGTCGAGCGATGAGGCGGGCCCTCCAACCGGCTTGCCGTCGCATGAAAGAGACTGACGCGATACTGCGGTGAAAGGAGATGATCTTTGTGACATCGAATGACGAGGGGAAACTCCCCGGCACCTACAAGGCTTTCATCGAGAAGTTCCCGGCACTTGGCGACGCCCATGAAGCCGTGGGCAAGGCTGTCGATCAAGTGGGTCCCTTGGACGCCAAGGCCTGTGCGCTCGTTAAGGTCGGCATCAGCCTGGGTGCGGGTCTGGAGTCTGCCCTGCGCAGCCACGTCCGCCGCGCCATGCAGCACGGCGCCAGTGAGTCGGAGATCGAGCAGACGGTTCTGCTGGGCATGAATACCTGTGGTCTCCCGCGGACCGTCGCTGCCTGGCAATGGGCTCATCAACAGATCGATCGCGGAATTTGAGGATCTCGTGAGGTACGGAACGAGCACCCTCGGTATCGATTCGCGAGTGTCCGGGTAATCCAGGTGACCCGGCCACTCGTATTCTCGTGAAGCCACCCTCGGTCCGCGCCCGGTAGTGCGTTCGATTCTCGCGCGATCTGAATCAGCGGAGGCGCCCCATGAGACGACGCATCGCGTTCTGCTTGGGCCTGCTGCTCGCCATGGTCGTCATTGGTGACGCGGCGGCCGTTATTGCCCTGAACAAGAGTATTGACGTGCTCGGTACGCTCGTCGACGCTCATCGAATTCAGAACATGCGCGAACACCTAGCGGCCGCTGGGCAGCGCGTTCGTGCGGAACATATGGCAGCATTGGCGGGTTTCCCCGTGGGAGAATCGACGCGTAGCGACTCTCAAACGCAACTTCGAGCCTCCGTGACCCGCTGCAATTCGTGCCATCATCAGGACTCTGTTCAAGCGGAATTGGATGGCATTGCGGCGATGATGGAGACGTATCTCTCTCAACTCAGTGAGCGCCAGAGATCGAAGCTCCAACCAGATTGTGTCATCTATCGAATTGAAACCGGCCACCGATTATCGAATTGAACCGGCCACTCGTCTGCCCAACCGTTTTTCGCCCCAACGCCCCTTCACCCCGTGCCAGAGGGGCTTGGGGCGGAA
>JAJDDU010000334.1 GCA_029260155.1 Phycisphaerae bacterium
CGACGGCCGCCGATGTCGATGGCGAGTTCGAGACCGGTTCCATCGCAGCGGTCATCGACATAACGACCGCTCCGGTGCAACAACTCCGCATCGCCTATGGAACCGCCGGCAACACGTTTGATTGTCACGCGGAATTGCTTCCAGGTCTCGCCTCAGCATTCTCAGCCGGGCGATACACCTATCGCGCAATCCCCGAAGGCCAACCGATGGCGCGGCGCGACACATTGTCGTGGCGCAAAGAGAAGCTGATTCCCAAGGTGTGCGTCGACCCCCGCGTGTTCGATACGAATCTGCACGCCAACGCTCAATCTGCCGGCGCGAATCTGATCCGCATTGAGGTTCCCGGGATCGTCGGCGACTTCACCTGCAATTCGATCTGGCGTACCGACTTGGTAGCCACCACGCTCGAACACGTCATCGGCTTGCATTGTGGCTTGCTCGCCATGAACAGGGGCTCATCACCCGTAGCCTATGGAGATCACCCGCCGCTGGCACCGGGCGGTGTCATCGACATCCCCGCGCCCGGAAAAAGCGCGCGAAGCAAACGCGTCGGCTGACGCCGGCCACGCCGACTGACATTGTCACTCCGAGCGCAGCGAGGAGTCTTGCTGAATCAAGAAAGATGTCATGACAACCACCGCCGAACTCTGGAAACGATACAAGCAATACCTCTGCAACATGGACGCAGTAGCGATGAGCGTCGACGTCAGCCGCATTCGCTTCGCGGACAACTTCCTCGAAGAGATGGCTGCCCCGATGCGCCGCGCCTTCGCCGAAATGTCCGCCTTGGAAGCGGGCGAAATCGCCAACGCCGACGAGTCGCGCATGGTCGGCCATTACTGGCTTCGCGCACCGCACCTCGCCCCAAACGACGACATACGACAGACCATCACCGCGACACTGGCCAACATCAAACAGTTCGCAGCCGATGTCCACAGCGGTGCAGTCGCGACTCCCGACGGTGATCGCTTCACGCATGTCATCGTCGTCGGCATTGGCGGGTCAGCACTCGGTCCGCAATTGCTCGCAGGCGCCCTCAGCGATTCGACCGACCCTATGCAGGTATTCTTCTGCGACAACACCGACCCCGACGGCATCGACCGAACGCTCGCCACGATAGGCCACGCACTCAAGAACACCATCACTCTGGTAATATCCAAATCCGGTGGTACCACTGAGACACGCAATGCGATGCTCGAAGTGCAGCGAGCTTGCGATCAGGCGAGCATCCCGTTCGCCCCCTGTGCGGTGGCCATCACACAAGAAGGCAGCGCCTTGGACCAACGCGCCGCGAATGAGAAGTGGCTGCGACGCTTTCCCATGTGGGATTGGATCGGCGGCAGAACGTCGGTTCTGTCTGCCGTCGGGCTGGTCCCCGCTGCGCTGCAGGGCATCGATATCGACGCCATGCTCGCAGGTGCCGCCGACTGCGATGAACAGACCCGCCGCGACGAAGTCTTGACCAACCCAGCCGCTCTGCTGGCATTGATGTGGCATTACGCAGGCGCCGGCTGCGGTGATAAGCAGATGGTCGTCCTGCCATACAAAGACCGCCTCCTACTGCTAGGCCGCTATCTCCAACAACTCGTCATGGAATCGCTCGGCAAGCGTGAGGACCGCGATGGCAAGGAAGTGTGTCAAGGCCTAACCGTTTACGGAAACAAGGGATCGACCGATCAGCACGCCTACGTCCAGCAGCTGCGCGACGGGCGCGACGACTTCTTCGCTTTGTTCGTCGAGGTTCTGCGCGATCGCGCGGGCGAGTCCATCGAGGTCGAAGAAGACGTGACCACGGGTGACTACTTGCAGGGCTTCCTCATGGGCACGCGACATGCCCTGTGGGAATCGGGCCGCGATTCCATCACTGTCACCATCGACCGCGTCTCCGCCCGCTCGCTCGGCGCCTTGATCGCCTTGTTCGAACGCGCGGTAGGACTTTACGCTTCGCTCATAAACGTCAACGCCTACCATCAACCCGGCGTCGAAGCCGGCAAGAAGGCCGCCTCCGAGATCATCGACGTCCAGCGAAAGCTCCTCATCGCCATGCGCGCAGAAGAAGGCACCCAAAAAACCGCCGACCAGTGGGCTGAGTCAACCCAACTCGCGGGTCGAATCGAGGATGTTCACAAGATCCTCCAGCACCTCGCCGCAAACGACCGTATCAATACCACCCCCAGCGCCGCGCCAATCGAGACGCAATACGGATCATGAACGCCAGTCTCGGAGTTGCCTGAGTGACGTTGATCAAGGCCGACAAGCTTCCCACGCTGACAGCCCCACGTGTGGCGCTACGCTGGCTCGAACACAGCGATGCGCCGGCGTTGTTCGCGATATTCTCCGATCCGCAGGCCATGCGCTACTGGAGTTCGCTACCGTGGACCGACGTGACCGCCGGCGTCGAGATGGTCGACAGCATTCGGCGTTACTTCGCAAACGGCTCCCTCTTTCAATGGGGCGTCGCCCGCCGCAGCGACGACGCCATCATCGGCACTTGCACACTGGCGAGTATCGACGTCCAAAACCGCCGTGCGGAAATCGGCTTCATCTTGCGGAGCGATCATTGGGGCAAGGGTTACATGTCAGAAGCC
>JAJDDU010000335.1 GCA_029260155.1 Phycisphaerae bacterium
CACGCTCACCCTGACCATCAGCGCAGCCGGCACAGTGAAGGAGCAACTCCTCGCCGTACTCGACCGCCTACGCCCCGCCGCGTGACCAAAACCAACCCGTTTTATGCAACGCTGGGGTAAAGGAGAGCGAAAAATGAAGAGCGGAATTGCGAGAGTCTCTGTCGCGGTGGGGGTTGTGGCGCTGGTGTCTGGGAGTTTGAGCAAGAGCGCGTTCGGGGAGAGTTGTGCTGGATGGACCCCCGCCCCGGGGGAAACGTGCGTGTGCAGCGATTTCGGGCCGCGAGAGGTCACGGTTTGCTTGAAAATGGATGGGGTCACGCCTGAAGAGAACTTTCACTTCGAGATCGACTTCGATTGCCCCGGTTGCAACACAGCACCGGACATTCGCTTGTTCGCGGGCAATTTGGACTGGCAGGTGTGGTCGGTGAATACGACGACGCAGGAAATCCCGGAGCCGCCGGGGGATATTGGGGTGCTGGATGCCATCGAGAATACCGTCTACGGGGTCACGCTGGAGAGGCCGGACGGGATGCCCGGGGCGGGAAACGTCAAGGCGATCATTCCGACGTCTTTGCGTATTCCAATGTGAATGGGGGGACGATCACGGGGAATATCGAGACTCTCTTCGTGCAACAGAACTTGAGCTTCGGGGACGGGGGTCTCGCGACCTTCGTGATCGAGGGCGAATTGCAAGGGAACGCCACGGTTCCCAAGTTGCTCGATGTGACCATTGGCAGTCTGGGGACTTCGGCGTTCCTCAACGCTGACACGATCATCGAGGGCGGGCGTCTGCAGATCGGCCCGCAGTTGGGGGCGTGCGCGACGGGGGCACCTGCCACAAAGAAGATGGTGCAGATCGATACCATCGAAAACGGCGCGGCGTTGATCTTCGACGGGAACCTGAGCGCTAATGTGAGCGTGGGTGCGATCACCGGAGGACAGTTCATCGTCGAGGGGGGCGTGGAAGACGTGCAGATCGTCATTGGCAATATGAGTTCGCAGTCCAACCCCGGGGGCGTTACGTTCGGTAGTTCCGCGAGCGGGCCATGCCCGTTCTTCGGAGAGCTGGTGATAAACGGTACGCTCCCGGCGGGTACGTCGGTGGAGTTCAACGGTCCGTTTGACGCGACGGCGTCCATCGGGATGGTGGGGCAGTCGATCAAGGGAACCATGGCGCTCAAGGCCGGAGGGGCGGGGACCATCGTGGCGGGCGGCGTGGGTTTGTCGGGGACGCTGACGCTTGCGGAGGGCGCGTCGAGTAGTTTCTCGGGCAGCGTCACGTTGGTCGGTCTGTCCATCGGCGGGATCCTGGAAACGACAGCGGGGGCGGATCTGGAAGGTACGGTGACGTTTCCCTTTTCGATCGGTGGCACGGTGGATGTCGACGGTGACTTGGGCAAGAACGGAAGGATCCTCATCGGCGGCGACTCCCTCGGGAGCGTGGTGGTTGGTGGGAATCAACGCGGCAGTATCGACGTGGGATCGAACATCGGTAGCGCGGGCAGTATCGCCATCGGCGGCAACCTCACCGGGGATATTCACATGGGGGGCGATATGCTGGGGAGTATCGATGTGAAGTCGCTGGCCCGCGGGGGCAGGATCACTGCTGATGGGCTGGGGGACGGGCCCATTACGGTGAAGGAGGGGACGTTCAACTCGACGTTTATTCACCTGAACGACGGGCTGGGCGCCGGCGGGAGCATCGTAATCGACGACATGGGCGGGGCGTTCGACGCGGGCGGCAGCGTGCAGATCGGCCCGGATATTGATAAGTACGCCCCGATGCCGCCTGTGGTGTTCGATGGCTGCATTCTGATCAAAGATGACCTGTCCGGTCACATCGATGTCAACGGGTGTCACGCGGCTGACACCGCCGACCTGAACGTGTGCGTTCTGGGCGCGATGAAGGGCACGATCAGCATCAATCAGGACACTTGCCCCGACCCTGTCGGCCTCGACAACAGCTGCATCAATCCGTGCCCGTAGACGTACAGTGTCGAATGGTCTGACCTGGGCGTGCGGGGGCGTAGCCGGTGGTGGTGCGGATGGACCACGACTTGGCTACGCCCGTCCGTGCGCCTCCGAGCCGGGCGGATTCGGTCGGGACCCCAATTCAAGAATGCCGTCATGGCTCTGGGGCAGGATGTTGCGATGTTGGTGGCCGATGATCCGTTGCGGGCCTTGGGACGGTTTGCCGAGCTCCTGGAGCAGATCGGAAAGGTCAAGTACTACCGCCCCAAGAATCCACGGCCGTCGCAACCGCGGGTCACCAAGCGGAAAATCAACAAGTGGACCAAAGGAAGGGGGGATAGAGTGAATGCTGCCTAAGTCAACAGCATTGCGGGCGAGGCGACAGGGATTGTTTTCTTGACACTGCCCGCGTGCTTGCGTAGGTATTGCTGGCGCTCCGGAGTTCGGCGACGTCGGGTCGATCGAACCGGGTCCGGATGGGCCGTCTCCACAACCGAACACTCGAGGAGAAGGTATGGCGAGCCGAAGAGACGTTCTCAAACTTGGACTGTTGGCCGGGGGGTCGTGCTTGACCGGCACGCGCGATGCGCGGGGCCAGCTTTGCGCACCGGACGGCATTCCTCCGGATCTGATCGTGAGACCAAGCCCGCCGACGACGCCTTT
>JAJDDU010000336.1 GCA_029260155.1 Phycisphaerae bacterium
AGTGGTGACCACCTGATCCGTCGGCGTTGACCACCGATGCTCGTCCGCCGACCGGGATGCCGTCGCCGTTGTCCTGCGGAGCGCTGTGACACGCGATGCAAGATCCGCCCGTGGGCAGGAAGCCATCGAAATGCGGGTGGCATGTCGTACAGTCCTGCCCGTCATTGTGCGTGGTGCCCGACCCATCGTGCAAATGGTAGTTGGTGGCAGTGTGGCAGACTTGGCAGATGCCGTCGTTTTGCGCGGGGTCGCCGTCGTTGAAGCTGTTCGGACCGGTAAGCGCCGTGAAGGTCACGGGCTTGTCGACAGCGAGGGTTTGGTTGCGGACGACGTCGTTGACCAGGAAGAGGTTCGCGTTTCCGGGGTCGTGCAGCTCGTGGCATTGGGTGCAGACCGGCTCCCAGGCGGCGCCCGTCGTGTGGATGGTTGGGTGGTCGACTCCCGCGTGGCAGGCGGTGCAGAATGGTACCAGTTCCGCAGGGTCGCCGGTCAGCGGTAGCGGCGTCACTGGGCTGTTCGGGTCCGCCCACAGACGCACGGTGCCGGCTTGGTGCTGTGACGTCTCATGGCACGTGGTGCAGTCGCCGTCCGAGAGCACGGCGCCGGCCAGGTGATGTCCGCCACTGCCGTCGGCGTTGACAACTGCCGGGCGACCACCGAGTGGCACGCCGTCGCCGTTGTCCTGCGGCGAACTGTGACAGGCGATGCAGGAGGTGCCGCCGGCGGGCATGAAGCCCGCGCTGTGCGGGTGACACGTCGTACAGTTCGTTCCGTCGTTATGCGAAACGCCGGTGCCGTCTTGCGTATGGTATGTCGTCGCTGTGTGACACACTTGGCAGATGCCATCGTTGGTCGCAGGATCGCCATCGTCGAAACTGTTCGGACCCGTTTGGGCGGTGAATACCACCGGCTTGTCCACGCCCAGTGTCTGGTTGTGCACCATCGCTCCAACGAGCGAGAGGTTGGTGTTGGTCGGATCGTGAATACCGTGACAGTCTTCGCAGGTCGGCTGCCAGCCGCCGCTCGGTGTGTGGCCAATGTGACCCGTGTGACACGTCGTACACAGGCTCTCGTCGTTGGCGGCCCGCAGCAACATGCCGTCGCCCATACCGCCGTTAGCGCCGCCGGAGTCCGCCATATGTGGAGCGTGGCAGGTCATGCATTCGACTTGTCCGGACTTGATGACCAACGGCGATATGCTTGCTTCCAGCGGAAACTCGCCCACACCGCCCGGGTACGCGAACCCCACCGGGTGCGTGCCGAGCTCGCCCAAGCCCTCGTCGCGCGGGGCGTGACACTGCTTACACATCGCGTCTTGGGCGTTGCTTGTGCGGAGATAGGGCGATCCGAGTTGGTTGCTGTGCTGATTGTGACACGTTCCGCACTTGATCAAGCCGCCGTCCAGATGAAGCTCCATTTCGCTTCCCGAGAGCGGTCCGACCGAATCCGCTTGCGCGTTCACCGCCGGGACGCCCCAGGCGTGTGACCGACCTTGTCCGTCGGCAGCTTGCGGGTTTGTCCCGAAGGGGTCCGCGATGTCTAGTTCGTTGTTCGGGAGGACCAATCCCTGACCGGCTGTATTGTGGCAGGACATGCAAAGAGCGGTCTGGCCCTCGACGAGCCCCACGTGCCCACCCGGCTGAGCCGTGATGCCGTGGCATCGGCCACAGATCACCGGTCCGTCGATCATGTGCGGGCCATCGAAATCCGTCGCCTCCGCCGGCGATCCACCACTAAGTGCCAAGCTCGTGACACTCTCGGAGAAGGTCCGGGAGATCTGTTGCCTCGAGGACTTTGCGCGTCCCCCACGGCCTATCCCACGGGCGATTTCGTGCTCTTGGTTGCTGATTTGCCGCCGGTATGCTGCGTCCATCTCGGAATCGTCGGCGCCGCTGTCGAGCGCCGCAACCGCGCGGGATGCCTTGCCGTCCGGCGACTCCGCCGCCATTGGCGCCGCGAACGTCGGGGCATCGTAAACCTCCACACTCGCAGTGTTCGTGCTGACCACGTACACCCGCAGTCCATCCGCACTCAGCGCCACATCGCAGGGCGTACGTACGTCGCCGGGGACCGACCCGTAGGTCACGACCTTGCCCAACTCGCCGCCGGCCGCGTCGAAGATACGCACGGTGCTCATCATGGCGTCAGTGACATAGATGTGTCCCTCGAAGTCCACTTCTATGCCGAGTGTCCTGGGCATCCACCCCTCGTCGCCACCAGCGGTGAACTTGATCCGGTGGCCGAAGCGATTCTGAAACACGCCCCCCGTAGTGAACGTCTGAATTCGAAAGTTGTCATGGTCCGCGACGATCAAGCTGCCCCTAGGCTCATCAACGGCAATCGCGCTCGGGTGTTGGAATTGCCCGTTGCCCGTCCCGCGAATTCCGAAGAGCACCGCCAGCGTGCCGTCAGATTCGAAGCCGTAGACGCGGTCTCCCTCCCCGTCGACCACGTAGATCCGTCCTGTGTCCGTGGCGATGTCGATGTCCGTGGGACGCACAAATGTCACCAGCGGATTGCCATCTCCCAGCGTTCCGACACGCACGAATCCGGCGTCATAGATAGCCACCTCTGCAGTGTCACGCAGTGACGCAAAATAGCGCCCATCCGGATGCGCCGCGACATCCAGCGGTCCCTCGGCCACCGCCCAGGTGCCCACGAGCACGCCGGTTGAGTCAAATCGCGCAATATGCCCCCTGGCAGGGTCAGCTACCGACACTGTCCCATCGGCGGCCACGGTAACCCGCGCAGGACCCTGCAGAGCTTCCGTCAGTGATCCCACGTGAACCAGGGGATCCACAGCCACCGCTCCGTTGACCAAAGCAAACAATACCAAATTGGTGATCATCAAGATTCCACCCTCCAAAGCGAAACGAATTGATACACCCCGACCCAGATCCAGAATACTAGGCAATCGCCGCGCCAGAATTCTCGCCAATGGAAAAAACGAGGTCATCTTTCTCAATTGCGGGCAATCGGGCGCAACAGCGGATAGGGCTCACAAACGGAAAGGACAGGTATTCCCAACGTCGAGAATTTTGCCGCCAGGGCTCTCGTCATTGGGATTCCGTGTCGATCTGAGGCCGGTCCTGCTCGTGCGAGGCGGCGCCCTTCTTACCGGACGTTGGCGCACTAAGCCGTGTTGACGAAGGCCCGCTCAACGCGGTCGCAGACGAGGTGATAGGCCAGCTCGTGGGCTTCCTGGACCCGGTCGCTGGCGACGGCGTCGACCATTAGGCATTGGTCGCACAGCTCAGCCATCGCGTGGCCGGTTTTGGAGGTGAAGCCGATAACCTTGGCCCGATTTTCTTTGGCGGCGCGCAGGGCGTCGAGCACGTTGGGCGATCGTCCCGAGACGCTCAAGGCCCACACGACGTCTCGATCGGTGACAAGCCCCTGCACTTGCCGGGTGAAAAGTTCGCCCGCGCCGAGGTCGTTGGCGATGGCGGTCAACGCAGACGTGTCGGTCGTCAAGGCGATGGCCGGCAGCGCTTGGCGGTCGCGTTTGAAACGCCCCATGAGCTCGGCGGCGATGTGCTGGGCATCGGCCGCGCTGCCACCATTGCCGAGTACGCACAGCTTTCCGCCGGCGCGAATCGTCTCAATCACCGTCTCGGCGATGGCCTCGATCAGCGGGATCTGTTCGTACAGAGTTTGAATGGTACGAAGGTGATCGTCGATCTGTACTTTCATGTCGCACATCTACGCTTGTCCGTTGCGAATCCGTTGCAGGATCGACGTGGTACTGTAATCACCGACCAGCGGGACCATCTTGACGCGCCCGCCGTTTCGCTCGACGAACTCAGCTCCGACGACGCCCTTGCCGGCCCAATCCTCGCCCTTGACCAGCACATCGGGTCGAATGTGCTCTATCAATGCTTGCGGCGTGGGCTCGTCGAACACGACTACATAGTCGACGCTTTGCAGGTGTTCGAGCATCGTGACGCGAAACCGTTGATCGTTGATTGGCCGATCCGTTCCCTTGCCCAACTCCCGCGCGCTCGTATCGGAGTTCACTGCGACTACCAGCAGGCTCGCTTCCGCGCGCGCTTTGGCGAGAAGATCGAGGTGGCCTGGGTGCATGATGTCGTAGACGCCGTTGGTGAACGCGACGGTCTCGCCCCGATCGCGTCGCAGGGTCAGCTCCGCCGCGAGTTCGTCGACGGACCGAAGTTTGCCGTTGTGGCGATCGTTCTCCAGTCGTAGCTCCGCGAGTATCTCGTCGGCTGCGATCGGCACGCAGCCGAACTTCTCAACCTCAAGCCCACCCGCGAGATTGGCGAGTCGCACGGCGTCCTTAAACGATGCGTTGGCCGCGACGGCGGCTGCGAGGCAAGCGAGCACCGCGTCGCCTGCGCCGGTGTTGTCGTAAACGCTTCGCGGGCGCGTTGGAACGTGAACCGGCTCGCCGTCCGCTGGAACGAGCACAGCGCCATCACGGTCGAGGGTCACAGCCAGACACTCCACACCCCACTCGCCCGGCAGATGTTTCGCAGCCTGCACCACTGCGTCCGGCGTGTCGAAGGACCGCCCCGCGACGATTTCGAGTTCGCTGCGGTTGGGCGTGATCATCGTCGCGCCGCGATATCGGGAATAGTCAGCCAAGCGTGCGGGATCGACGATGACCGGTTTCCCCGCCGCGGAGGCAGATGCGGTGATGGCTTCGACCAGTTCGCGATTGACTACGCCCTTGTCGTAATCTTCTATGCACACGACGTCGGCGCCCGCGATGGCGTGCAGCACGATCTCGCGCAGGCGGTCAGCCGCCGATTTGGGAAGCGGATCGGTACACTCCTCGTCGAAACGCAGCAACTGCTGGCGGTGACGGTGTTGCGCGAGGCCTATGAAACGGGTCTTGGTACACGTATTGCGATCGTCTGCTGTGACGAAGCCGTCGCAATCGACGCCGCCGGCTGCGAGTAGATCGCGCAGGTCGCGCCCCGCACGGTCATCCCCGACCGCACCGCAACAGAGTACCTTTGCACCCAACGCCCGAAGGCAGGCAGCCACGTTCGCACTGCCGCCGACGCGCTGATTGCTCTCGACCGCCCGCAGCACCGGCACTGGCGCTTCGGGGCTGATGCGCTCGGCATCGCCGTAGACGTAGCGATCGAGGATCACGTCGCCGACCAGCAAGATTCGCCGCCCGGAGAAAGACCGTACGGTTTCCGTCAATTGTGCAATCATGCAGGTACTACTCGCGTCGCACAGGCTGAGATCAATCCAGATCCTATGCTACGTTCCGTCCCGACGATGTGTCAACGGCGGTCCTGCTCGCCCGGTCGATCCCAATCGGCTCTGCCAATCAGTCGTCGTCTGAGTCTGCGGCTTGGTTTTCACCAAACGGCTCAGCTCTTGACAGGTCAACTTCACGGGCACTGCCGCGCTGCGTGTCGATCACGTAGACGCGACCATCGACCGCAACGACCTCGCGTCCTGTCCGGATGCGGTTGTTCTTCGCAACGGCGATACAACCCGTTCCCGCCAATAAACTCAGCCCGATCATCGCACTCAGCATCAGCCGCCTCATCATTCGTCTCCTCAGTTCAGATCAACTCTCACCGAAGGACTGCCCCTCGGCTCGCCGCCATAGACCACTCAGTTCGCCGCAAGTTAGAACAAAAATCAGGGACTATTCGACGCAGGCATCAAGCACCGGCAACGCGACAGAGCAGGCGGCGCCCAACGATGGTCTTAGTCACGATCGAGCACGATCCTGTAGCGGGCCTTCCCAGACCGCAAGTGTTCCATGGCATCGTTTACTCGGCTCATGGGAAAGTGCTCGGTTACGGGGCCGATGTCGTGGCTTGCGGCGAATTCCAGCATCCTGGTGATCGTCGCCGGGCTGCCTACCGGCGACGCGGATACCGACAACTGGCCAGCTAGCATGGGGAGCATGCTCAGAACCAGTGGCTCCGTAAGCACACCCAGCAAGTGCATGCGGCCGCGCGGCCTGAGCGTGTTCAGGTACGCGTTCCAATCCAAGTTCACGTTGACGGTCGACAACAGCAGGTCGAACTTCCCGGCCACGGCCGCGATCGCATCGGAATCGCGTGAGTCGATCGTGTCGTGAGCGCCCATCTGCATCGCGTCCTGCTGTTTTGACCCGCGCGACGTGAACGCTGTCACGCGACATCCCCATGCGCGCACGAACTGCAACGCCATGTGCCCGAGGCCGCCGATTCCGATCACGCCGACCGTGGCCGTGGGTGAGACGTCGAATTGCTCCAACGGGTTGAACACCGTCACGCCACCACAGAACAACGGACCAGCTTCGCGGATGTCGATAGTGTGCGGCAGCTTGATCACGCTGGCACCCCGCGCGCGCACCGTATCCGCGAAGCCGCCATGTCGCCCGACAATCGTGCTCGAAGAATCTCGGCACATGTTGTGGCGGCCGTCCAAACACTGCGCGCAACTCATGCAGTAGCCGGCATGCCATCCCAGCCCGACGCGGTCACCGACGGAGACGTGCGATACGTAGTCACCGATGGCGGACACCGTTCCGGTCACCTCGTGCCCGGGTACAAGCGGATACTGCGTCATGCCCCAGGCATTTTCAAGCATACTCAGATCGCTGTGGCAGATACCGCAGTGCGCGACAGCGATGTCAACATCCTGCGGACCGAGCGATCGCAATTCGTATTCGAACGGCTCTAGCGAGCCACTTTTCTCCGTCACCGCAAAGGCTTTGACGATCACGACATTTCTCCTCCGGATGCTTCCTAAATGACCTTTTTGCACTTGTGTATGATCGGCTTGGCCTCCAGAAGATCGCCAAGCCTGCCGAATGCGTCGATGAAGTGTTCCGAATTGAGGTGCGACGCGATCGCCGCACTGTCTCGCCAGGTCTCGGTGGCGAGGATGACAGTCGGGTCTTCGCTATCCTGGTAGAAGCCGTATTCCACGCAACCCGATTCCATGCGGCTCGGTATCGCCAGTTCGCCGAGAATGGTGATGAGTTCATCAACTCTATTGGTTCTCGCGCGAAACAGCGCAGTCACGTGAACGCGTTCATCCATAATGTAAGGTTCATCCGGAGGAAGCGTCCAAGTCGTCGCCAAAAAGCGGACATGCTGGTCTGATCTGAGGTTGTAAAGGACTTCAGATCAGGAAGATACCAGCATGTCCACGAGCTTACTCTACCACGGATTCGGGATTCGGGGCTA
>JAJDDU010000337.1 GCA_029260155.1 Phycisphaerae bacterium
GAGACCGGCTGTCCGCGGGGCATGGAGATTCGGCGTGGGTGCGGCAGTGCATGGAGTGGTACGAGCCCGCCCCCGGAGCCCTGTCGGAAACTGTGTGGCCACCGCGTCGCGTCGGTGCATCCAATCATGTCACGAGCGAAGTCCTGGCGGTTGCGTTCGCCTGACACGGTCCAGCGGCTGGTTCCGGCTGCGGGATGAGAGATTACGATTCCAGCATTTACAGAGCGCGGCGGGCCGATTATAGGTATCGGCTCATCGGACGCGTCGTTCGGTGGTTGCGGATGTCCCGGTCAAGTAGATCGTGGGTGCTCGTGAATCGCAATCTGGTGGGCTGGAATTCCCCAAGGAGCACAACCAATGTCATTCAGCGCTTTGATCACCGAGTTTTTCATCAACCTGTTCACCGCAATACTGTCGTCCGTCTTCGGTGCGGACTCCTTCCTGGGCGGTACGGATATTTCGAGCCTCGTGACCGCGCTGCTGACGCGCAGTGGGTAACGCGTTTCCTGATCGATCAATCACCGCCGCGGTTTTGGGTCACAACCCCGAGCCGGCGGTGTGTTGTGCGCGGTGCGTTCCCTCGTGAGCGCGAGGCCGCTTCGGCGAGCGTTCGGGGCAGTTTCCGGGTCATTCGTCGGGGTATTCGAGTTTCAGCGCTGTGTCGATGTCGCTGACCCGAAAGATGGCGAGTGCGGTCGCCGCCCCGCCTCCGGCGGTCGCGTAGACGTACTCGATGTTCACGCCGGCGCTTGCCATGATTTTGGCGATCACAGCGAATGATCCCGGTCTGTTGATGACTTCCAGTAACAGGACCGGCACCTCGACATAGGCTGCGCCGGATCCCTTGAGCGACTCCTTGGCAAGCTCAGTGTCGTCGACGATCATACGCATGGTGCCGACGTCGACGGTGTCGAGCACGGTCATCGCGCGGATGCTGATGTGCGCTTCGGTCAGCGCGGTGCAAAGGTCGGCTACGACGCCGGGGTGATTCCCGAGGAACACTGAGAGTTGGGTCGACTCTTGGGCTTTCACGGTTGCTCTCTTTTTTTCTTACCGACGATCACATGCGTGGAAGCGTGTCGTCTTTGCGCGCGACCCGCCGCCGCGTTCGGTACGACCGTATCCTCTCCATGGCGCGGACGCAAGTCAGGCGCAGCTGACTGGTGCGTTCGGACTTAGGTCGGTTCGGCGTACAGTTTTGGTCGGCGGTCTTTGAAGACTTGCATCTTGGTGCGTGTCTGGGCGATGCACTCGTGGTTGATGTCCGCGATGACAAGGGTTTCGTCGATTTCGGACGCGGTGGCCAGCGGGGTGCCCCACGGGTCGAGGATGCGACTGGTTCCGCAAAAAGTTAATGGCCCGTCCGTGCCGACGCGATTTGCGGCTACGAGGTAGGCTTGGTTTTCGATGGCGCGACTGGCGGTGAGTGTCTTCCAATGCTCCAATCGCGGGAAAGGCCACGCAGCAGGGACGATCAACACGTCGGCGCCGCGCAGGGCGAGGGCGCGGGCCATTTCAGGGAAGCGGATGTCGTAGCAAAGCATCAAGCCGAGCGTGAACCCGCCGACTTGCACGAGCGTCAATGCGCTGCCGGCTGACAGGTGCTCGTGTTCGAAGACGGGATCGGCGCTGAATAGGTGGACCTTGCGGTATTTGGCGATGAGCGTGCCGGCGCTGTCGATGACTGCGAGCGTATTGAATACGCGGTCGCCGTCGCGCTCGGAGAGGCCGCAGGCGATGGCGAGGTTGAGATTGGCGGCGACGCCCCGCATCGACTCGCACGGGCCGCTGTCCCACGTCGATGCACGGTCGATGATGACCTGCATGTCGGTGCCGGTGTCGGAGAGTTCGGGGAAGACGATCAGGTCGCATCCGGCATCGCGGGCGCGCGTCGCAATCGTTGCCATGGTTGCGCAGTTTGCATTGGGATCGCCGACGCGGCAGCTGAATTGCGCGATTGCGATTCTCATGCGGACTACGTCTCGTGGAAGAGGATCAGGCTGCTGGTCAGGCCATGTACGAAGGTTCTTCCTCCGACGGGGCCGATTTCGCCGGCGGCGAAGAATCCTGCGATCGGGCAATTCTGCATGACTTCGTTGATGAGGGTGACGTCGTGGTCTCTGCCGGAAAAGAGCCGCGTTCCGCGTCCGTTGCAGTTGAAGAGCATCCCGCCGGCCGGTGGATTGCCCATGTTGCGCGATCTCGATTGCAGCAATGCGCGCATTTCCGTGTCGGCGGACTCGGCGTCGCGCAAGTGGAATTGGATGGTCTGGCCTGCACGGAAGCAGTCGGTGACGGCGATGCCCTTGTTTTCGACGACTCCTGCTATGTTGCGGATGAGGAAATCACCAATCCCGAAGCTGCTTAGATTTCCGTCGATGGCCCGTCCGATGTGGACCCCGTGTTTCATCAGGGCTTGGTCATCGCTGCCGGCGCGGGAGTGAACCTCTTTCAAGACGGCGTATGCGTCTCGACCGCCGAGTTCGTAGATGACGTTGGCCTCCGCCTTGGTGACCACGAATGTGCTGCCGATTGGCCTGCATCCTTGCGAGACGACGGTGCTGACGCGAACGTTTCCGGTCAGTGAGATACCGACCAAGCCTTGGCGCAGAATTTGGTCGTTTAGGAACAAGCGGTTTTCGCCTGGGGCGTGTGCTGCGCTGGCCACGCCGCCGACGATGGTTGAGCCGGGAAAGGCGTCGTCCATGTGGGCGAGGCAGGCGTCGAACTGCACCGAGAAGGGGTCGGGCAGAATGATGAAGGTCGGGACCGTCTCGGGATCGACGCCGAGCCGATCCTGCCAATCGGCGGTGGTCTCAAGCGTGGTCAGATCGTTCTGGTCTAGAATGAAGGGCAGCACGCGCGTATCGGGCATGGACGCGACCCAGAGGGCGACGGCCGGTGCGGATTCGACTTCGCAGTCGGGGCCGATGATGCTTTCGGCGGTGCAGCCGATCAGGTTTCGCGGATTGAGCTTGTCGCAAATGCGATTCACCACATCGTCGTACTCGGGGCCGTGATGCGGGGATATCCACAATGCGGCCACATCGGGTGTGACACCCTCAACTGCCGCGCAGACTTCATCGGCTGCTTTGTGTGGGTCGCTTTCCGTACTCAGCGTGCTCTTGATAATCATTCTGCCCCTCGTCCGGCTCTGTGTTCTTTTCCGGCGTGGTTGTAGCATGCCCGCGCAGCGTGGGCATGTTACGCCTCGGCGGTCCTTATCGAAGTAGTGCGAGGCTGCTTTGCAGCGTCGCACGTCGCTCGTTCAATGTGGCCAACCGCTCGCGCTCGGCCTGCACAACTTCGGGCTTGGCGTTTCGCACGAACCCGTCGTTGGCGAGTTTGTTCTCTTTTGCGGCGATCTGTTTCTCAATCTCGCTCATTTCGGTCTCAAGCCGTTTGCCCTCGACGGCGTCGTCGGCGATGTCATGGACGAACACCTGCAATCCGTCGAGCACTACCGTACCGGAATTCGGCGGGCGCGTCGCGTCCATTGCGATGTGCAACTCGCCGACGTTTGCCAGCCGTTGCACGATCGATCCCTGATCGCGCAGCGCGGCGATTTGCTCGGCCGACGCTCTAATCGTGACCGTTACGCTTTCTTTGGGCGGTGCGTTGTTCCGTTGACGCAGTTCGCGGACGGCCCGCGTTACGGACTGGAGCGTCTCGAAGGTGGCGACGATGGTCTCGTTTTCGAGGGCGCTCCACCCTGCGCGGGGCGGGAATTCCGCGGTGATGAGCAGGTCGTTCATCGCGGGGTCAGCCAGCCCGGGAAGGCCGCGTTGCGGTGCGACAGTGTTGAGCTGGCCCCACAAGCGTTCGGTGACGAACGGTATGCACGGGTGCAGCAGGCGCAAGATTTGATCCATGCAGAAGGCCAGCACTTGCTTGGCTTCGGCGCTGCGTTCGCCGCCGCTCATTCTGGCCTTGGTCAGCTCGATGTACCAGTCGCAAAGCGCCTCCCAGAAGAAGTCGCGCAGCCGTTTGATCGACGCGGAGAAGCGGTAGCGATCCAAGTCCTCGTGGACGCGCCGAATGGTCTCCGACAGTTTTGCGAGTATCCACTGGTCTTCCGTGGGGAGGGAGGCGACATCGAGCGTGTCACAGCGGACGCCCTCAATGTTCATGAACGCGAAGCGGGCGGCGTTCCACAGCTTGTTGCAGAAGTTACGCCCGATCTCGAATTTCTCCGAGGCGATTTGCGCGCGGCCATGCTCTGCGACGGTGGCTTCGTCCGCCCATCGCGTGGCGAATTTCTTTTTGCAGCCTTTGCAGGGAACGGTCTTGGCCTGCATGTTTTGGGCGGTCTGCTTGGTGACGGCGGCGCAGTGTGGACAGCGGTACTCGACCGGCATGCGGACGTCTTGGGTTTCCGTGGTCATGTCGGTGAGCGCGTAGCGCATCGCGTCCGTGCCGTACATGGCGATGACATCGAGCGGGTCGACGCCGTTGCCCTTGGACTTGCTCATGGTCTCGCCACGCCCGTCGAGAATTTTGGGGTGAATGTAGACATCGCGGAACGGCACTTTGCCGATGTTGTAAAGCCCGCTCAGCACCATACGTGCGACCCACAGTGTGATGATGTCGCGAGAGGTGATGAGGACGGATCCGGGATAGTAGAAATCCAGGTCGGGTGTTTTCTCCGGCCAACCGAGCGTCGCGTACGGCCAGAGTTGCGAACTGAACCATGTGTCCAGCACGTCGGGATCCTGGGCGAAGCCTGCGGACTCCAGCGTAGAAACCGCCGATTCGTCTTCGCGGGCAAGGCAGACCGTGACGACACGCTCGCCCTTCGGCGTTTCTTCATTGCGTAATTCGAAACGCGTATCGGTTCCGAGCGCTGCGGTGATTTCAGAAGCGATCTGCTCTGCCGCCGGGGCGTCGCCTGCCGCTGTGGACCACACCGGGATGCGGTGTCCCCACCAAAGCTGGCGACTGATGCACCAGTCGCGTTTTTCGCTGAGCCAGTCGACGTAAGTCTTCTTGTAACGCTCGGGGGTGATGCGCACACGACCGTCGTTGACGGCGTCCATCGCTGCCTGCGCGAGACCGGGCGTTTTGGTTTTGTCGCCGAGCGTTACACCGTCGGGGATGTCGCCCATCCGCACAAACCACTGCGGGGAAAGATACGGTTCGATGGCGGACTTGCTGCGGTCGCTGTGCGGCAACTGCACGTCGAGATCTTCGACGCTGTCGAGCAACTCGAGCGCTTCCATGTCAGCCACGATGGCCTTGCGTGCGTCGGCGAACTTCATGCCGCTGTACTTGCCGCCGCTTTCGCTGACGCAGCGATCGGGCGTCATGATATTGATCATGGGCAAGCCGTGGCGGATGCCGACGGCGTAGTCATTTGGATCGTGCGCCGGCGTGATTTTGACGCAGCCCGTTCCCTTCTCGGGGTCAGCCCACTCGTCGGCGACGATTGGGATTTCGCGCGGTGGGTCAAACAGTGGAACGAGAGCGCTCCTTCCGACGAGCGCCTTGTATCGTTCGTCCGTGGGGTTCACGGCCAAGGCCACGTCGCCGAGCATGGTCTCAGGGCGAGTCGTGGCGAAACCCAAATGCGTCGGTCCGCCGGCGGGCGGATCTTTGAGCCGGTACTTGAAGTGCCAAAAGTGCCCTTTGACGGTTTCATGGTAGACCTCGTCGTCGGACACGGCTGTACGCAGCTCGGTGTCCCAGTTGACGAGTCGTTCGCCGCGGTAGATCAAGCCGGCTTGGAACCATCGGAAGAACGTCTCGTGGACGGAGTCGCTGTAGCGATCGTCGAGCGTGAATCGCACGCGATCCCAATCGCAAGAGCACCCCATTCGTTTCAGTTGGCCGAGGATCGTTTTTTCGTATTGATCCTTCCACTCCCAGATGCGGCGGACCAGTTCTTGCC
Source organism: Phycisphaerae bacterium (assembly GCA_029260155.1). Classification (GTDB taxonomy): domain Bacteria; phylum Planctomycetota; class Phycisphaerae; order UBA1845; family UBA1845; genus OFTM285. Next base: position 5,888 of record JAJDDU010000337.1, read on the forward strand.
TGCCGATATCGTGGCGCGTTTTTTTCTCTTCGCTGAAGATGCGTCGTTCGACGACGGCTTGCGTTGCGATGCCCGCGTGATCCGTGCCGGGTTGGTACAGGCTGTTGCACCCCATCATGCGGCGTCGGCGGGTGACGATGTCTTGCAGGGTGTTGTTGATGGCGTGCCCCAGATGCAGCGTGCCGGTGACGTTGGGTAGGGGGATCATGACAACGAATCGTTTGTCCGGCGTGCGATCGTCCGGCTGTGCCTGAAACGCTTTGCTTGCTTCCCAGGCTGCAAGCATGTCTGGCTCTACGCTTTGGGGATCGTACGCTTTTTCGAGAACGTCGCTCATCAGTCTGTTCAGCTCCATTGCCGGCATTCGCCGGTGCGTAGCAAAGTACCGTGCGAGAGGCTTTTTGCAAAGTGGGGCGGTCAGGTTCTGAATCCCTGGCCGGTTTTATTGGATACGGAATTGGGGTACTCGCTGGGCGGGGCTGATGTGGCCACGCACCGAACTCGCCGTGGAGGAGTTCGCGCTGCGGCAACTGAGTCTGCGGGCTGACGAATGTTTTACAATACTCTGACAGCGATCTGATCACCTTCTCTCCGCTCGATCGTACCATTTGGGTGTAGTACGTGTGCAAGTCGAAAACGAACGGGTAGGATGTTAAGGAGTTATTGCCATGTTCAGATCGCTGAAGACCGTAGCCGTTGTTTCACTGTTGGCTCTATGGGGGGTGCAGCAGAGTGCCCAGGGCAGGCAGGCGTTGCTCGACGTCTCTCTGGCCCACCCAACGCTTCTGGCGGGATCGCCACAGACGACCTATCTGAAAGTCGGTTTGACGGGGTTCAAGATCTCCTCGACCGAGACGCGCCCGCCGGTCAATTTGGCATTGGTGCTGGACAGATCCGGATCAATGACCGGCAGCAAGCTCGCCCAGGCCAAGGATGCCGCAATCCGGGCGTTGGAAAGACTAGGCAGCAACGACATCGTCGCGGTGATCGCTTACGACTCGACCGTTCAAGTGGTTGTGCCCGCGACCAAGTTGACCGACAAGAACGCCGTTCGTCGGGCCATCGAAAGTATTCAGGCGGCGAACAGCACCGCCCTATTCGCCGGGGTGAGCAAGGGTGCGGCCGAGGTGCGCAAGTTCCTCGATCGCAACCACGTGAACCGCGTCATTCTCCTGTCGGACGGTTTGGCCAACGTCGGCCCGCAGACGCCGAGCGCTTTGGGAGAGTTGGGTGCCTCGCTCATGAAGGAAGGCATCGCGGTAACCACCCTGGGGTTGGGGTTGGATTACAACGAGGATCTGATGGTCCAACTCGCCCGTCGCAGCGACGGCAACCATGTCTTTGTGGAACAGGCCACCGAATTGGCGGCGGTCTTCAACCATGAGTTCAACGATGTCCTGTCCGTCGTGGCCCAGGAGATCACCATTAAGATCCAATGCGCTCCGGGGATCCGCCCCGTTCGCCTGCTGGGTATCGACGGCGAGATCAATGGCCAGGAGGTCGTCATACAGTTGAACCAGCTCTACAGCGAGCAGGAGAAGTACGCGCTGCTTGAGGTCGCGGTTCCGGAATCGAGAGCCATGCAGGTTCGACCCGTCGCCAAAGTTGCGGTGGCATATGCGAACATCGAAACCAAGACGAGCGATCGGCTGAGTAGTGCCATCAGCGTGCACTTCGACGAGTCCCCGGACGTCATCGCTGAGCGTACGAACATCAAGGTGATGGCCGAATGCGTGTTGCAGGTCGCCAACGAGCAAAACGTACTGGCGGTAGCCCTGCGGGATCAGGGCAAGACGAAGCTGGCGAAGGAGCTTCTCGAATCGAACGCGATGTTTTTGATCAACAACGCTCGGGAGCTCAAGTCGGAAGAGCTCAAGCAGCGAGCTTTTGACAACACGCAGCAGTCCGAGAACCTGGACCCGGAGAAGTGGAAGCGTACGCGTAAAGGAATGCGCTCGCAGCAACATCAGGATGCTCGGCAACAGCAGATGCAGAAGCAACAACCGCCACAGTAACCTCATTCTTGGGAGATCGTCGCCCTGAACCGAAAGCACCTTTTTCTTTTCTGGCTAATCGTGTGCCTGCCGCTGGTCGTGATCACAGGTCTCGGCTGGCGGCTCGCACGCCATGAGCATCGCATGGCCCGCGAACGCATGCACGATTTCCTGCTCGTCAGGTTGCAGGACACCGCGCAGGTACTTGAGGATTACTTTCAACAACAGGAGCGTCACCTGCAAACACTGACGGAGTCGGTCAGCCTCGATCCCAGTTCGATACGGCAACTCATTCGTCAGCATCCCCACGTTGCTCAACTGTTCGTGCTGAACACAAATGGCACGCTGCTGCATCCAGACCCAGCGGCGGGGCTGAACGAGGCAGAGCGCCGGTTCTTGGATGACTTTGGGGATTTGTTATTGCACAAGGAGCTCCTCCGCACAACGACGGCCGATGATGAAGGGGCCGCGCTTCCCACAAGCGGCTGGGTCGTGCGCTTTCGGGGGCCGGGACTCAATCTGCTCTACTGCCAACGCCTGCCGTCCGGGCAGCTCGTCGGCGTGCTTCTGCAACGGGCGCGCTGGATCGCCGACCTCATCGCAGAGCTTCCCGATACGTCCGACGCACTGACCTCGGACGAGGACAGGCCATGGGAGGCGCGCATCCGCCTCGCGGATTCAGGCGGTCAACCGGTCTACGATTGGGGGCCCTTGGAGCCGGACGAAGGTGCCGCACCGCTTCAGGAATTGGCCCCACATTATCCGCTGTCTTCTTGGCGCTTGCAGCAATTCGTCGACCACGAGGCATTTGCGACCCTCGGAAGCGGGGCGTACCTCAACCTGATTTCGATCCTGGCTGCCACCGGACTCGTGCTTCTGCTGGCTGGTGCCTGGTTCTACCGCGAATACAACCGGCACGTTCGTCAAGCGACACAGCGCGTGAGCTTTGTGAACCAAGTGTCCCACGAACTCAAGACACCGCTGACCAATATCCGAATGTACGCCGAGCTGTTGGAGAGCGATCTGGAGGAGTCCGGGGACGATCAGGCCGGAACGCAGCGCAGCCACTTGAAGGTGATCGTCGAGGAAAGTCAGAGGCTCAGTCGCCTCATCGGCAACGTGCTGACGTTCGCCCAGAAGCAGCGCGGTCAGATTTCCCCGCACTTCAGGCCGGCGGTCGTCGATGAGGTCATCGCTTCGGTCATAGAACGTTTCGAGCCGGCGTTTCGACGTCGCGGCCTGGAAGTCGTTCTTGAAGGGTCCGCCGGGAGCTCGGTCGATGTGGACGTCGACGCGCTGGAGCAGATCCTGGGGAACCTCTTGAGCAACGTCGAAAAGTACGCTTCGTCCGGAAAATGCCTGGAGATCACCAGCAGGCAGGAGAACGACTACACGAGCATCGTGATCAGCGACGACGGGCCGGGTATCCCCGCGCGCCACCGAGAGCGGATCTTTCGACCATTTCAACGCTTGTCCAACCACATCGCCGACAGCCCGGGTACGGGCATTGGCCTGACGATCGCCCGGCAACTGGCGCGGCTTCACGGCGGCGATCTTCTCCTGCTGCCAGCCAAGCGCGGGGCCAGTTTCGAGATTCGTCTCCACACACCGAAGAGAGAAAGCGAGGCGATTGTTTGAAAGTGCTACTGGCCGAGGATGACCAGTTGATCCGTGACGGTTTGGCGGAGATTCTGAATCGGGAGGGCTACAGCGTGGTGCACGCCGGCGACGGTGAAGACGCCCTGGATCTGTTCCGCTCGGAGACTCCGGACTTCGTGTGCCTCGACATCATGATGCCGAAGATCAGCGGTTACGACGTGTGCAAGAAGATGCGCGTCGCCCGGCCGCAGGTTCCGATTATCTTCATCAGTGCCAAGTCGGAGGAGATCGACAAAGTCGTCGGCTTGGAGATGGGCGCCGACGACTACATCGTCAAGCCGTTCGGGGTCAAGGAGGTGGTCGCTCGAATCCGCGCCGTGACGCGTCGCTGCTACGCCGCCACTGAAGATTCGACTGCGGCAAGCATGTTTCAAATGGGCGATCTGGAAGTTTTCCCGCGCGAGCTCCGAGCCCGCAGAGGCGAAACGACGATCGAGCTGAGCCTGCGCGACATTAAAATTCTGCGGTTGCTTTGCGAGCACCGCGGCCAAGCACTGGCTCGTCACACCATCTTTGATCACTGCTGGGGCGAAATGTACCTACCCAGCAGTCGCACACTCGATCAGCACGTCTCGCAGCTTCGCAGGCGTATCGAAGTGTCGCCACGAGCCCCCCAAATCATTCGTACGGTGCACGGTGTCGGCTACCGATACGACGGCTGAAAGCGGTCGAGCGGCTGCGCGTGAAACGCTCCGCCTGCCTCCCAGACTGCAAGCATGTCGGGCTCGACGCTTTGGGGATCGTGCGCTTTTTCGAGAACGTCACTCATCAGTCTGTTCAGCTCCATTGCCGGCATTCGCCGGTGCGTAGCAAACGTCCGTGCGAGAGGCTTTTTGCAAAGTGGGGCGGCCTGGTTCGGAACCCCTGGCCGATCTTGTTCCGATACGGCGTTGCGGCGCTTGACTCTGCGGGCGACGAACCGCAATTGCTGCATAGTCGTTGGGCGTTGAACGGACCCCTGCTACAATGTGTACCGACACGAGTACGTCGCCGCTGCTTGGCCAGAGGGGTATTGCGGTGGGGTGGACTGTGTGTTCAACGGGGATGGACGCACCAATCTGGGGAGGTTCAACAGGATGCGTGGAAGTTACTTCAGCCACCGGGAAACATTGATGGCCGCGTGCATCATGGCGCTCGTAGGGGTGGGGCCGGTGTGGGGTCAGTCGTACTTCGTCACGCACATCGCACCCTTGTCGAACGAATCGACAAGCTCGGCGCGCGCGATGAATAACTACGGGCACATCGTCGGAGTTTGGACGGCAACCGGGTCGAGCGCGTTGCAGGGGTATTACTACGATGGCGTGAAATACGACCTCGGCGTCGGGGTGGAACCTCAGGCGATCAGCGACAACGGGTGGGTCACGGGACTTCTGGCGAGCGGCGAGGCGTTTGTGTACGACCACGCGACGGGCATGATCGAGCCGCTGGGGACGTTGGGCGGACCGACGAGCGTGGGCGTGGGCGTGAACGCGTTCGGTGAAGTAGCCGGCGAGTCTCAGATGCCGAATCCGACACCGAACCGGGCGTTTCTTTATCGTGATGGCGTGATGACCGACCTGGGTGTGCCAAGCAACGTCGGCGGGTTGGCGCCAGACTATACGAAAGCAAACGGACTCAACGGGTCGGGGCTCGTGGTGGGAGAGGCGTTGGTGCGCTCCGGGGGGGAGGCGTGGGCCGTACCGTTTTTCTACGACGCGGCGGACCCCAAACCGACCATGCTCAAGTTGAGTGGCGTGTATTCTTCGGGCAGCGCGTGGGCTCTAAATGCCGTGGGGCACATTGTGGGTTGGGCGTCGACCAATATCGAAACGTGGGGCCGGGGCTTCTTGCACGACGGCGCGACGATGACCAATCTTGGCACGATACCGGGGAAGGCCTACACCATCGCAACGTCGGTGAACAACCTCGACGAAGTCGTCGGGTACGGATTCGGCGAGTGGATATTCCTGCCGTGCTGTGGGAACGTTTGGACGAACAACATTCGACGCGCGTTCATCTGGCAGAACGGGACGATTGTCAATCTGAACACGCTTAAGCCGACGGACGTCGAAGGGGATCTGACGATACCAGTCGCGATCAACGACTCGGGCAAGATCCTGGTGTCACTCGGGAGCGAGACTGTCGTGATGTCGCCGATCATCACCGCAGATGGCGACGACGACGGGGACATTGACCTGGGTGACTTCGCGTCGTTCGCGGACTGCTACGGCGGACCGGGGGCAGACCCGGACCCAACCCCGCCGATGATCCCGCCGACCTGCATTCGGCTGTTTGACTTCGATCAGGACTACGATGTGGACATGTCGGACTTCGCGCGGCTTCAGGTGAAGATCAGTCAGCCGGGGATTGTTTCAGGCATGGTCGAGTACACGGGTTTCGATCAGGGCACCGTTTTCGTGACGGCGTCGGAAGTGAGTGGTGACGGATTTGCGTACGAGACGGCGATCACGGGGCCGGGCACGTTTGAAATCGAGGTTTGGCGAACTGGGGATTACGACGTGTCGGCGTTCTTGGATGCCAACGGCAACGGGATTCTGGATGCAGGGGAGCCGTTTGCTCCGTCGTTGGGAAACCCGTTCCATACCGTCGGCGAAGGTGGGTTTGTCGCGGACGTGCTCGTCGATTTGGGTCCATACGCGGTCGCAGGCAGCGTCGCCTACACAGACGGGACGCCGGTGAGCGACGTGACGATTTTAGTGGCTGGTCCGACGCCGGATGAGACGGTGACCGACGCGGACGGAACTTTCGCTGTGGCAGACTTGCTCGGCGGAGACTACGTGGTGACAGCGTCGGATGCGGCGCTGTATTTCTACCCGTTCGACGGGGCGTTTCCACTGATCGGGGGCGATGCAGCGGGTGTTGATTTTGAGGCCCACGATTTTCCGACCGGCGAGGTGGACGGAGAGGCTATGGGGTTGGTCAGCGCGGTCGATCCGGCCAACTTCAGCATCACGATCGATGAGGAGGGCGTCTTGACGATAGTCTACGTCTACGCCGATACAACATTTTCCGGCGCGGCGACGTCCATCGGAGAGGTGACCGTTGGGCACATGATTGAGGCGCAATTCTATTCGTCAGTGAACCTCGCGGCACAAATCGATACCGACCCTAGTTGAGAGGGGTGTCGTCGTCTGATGTTGGCTCGCGTGCGATGTCGACGACACGTCCGTCCCTTACAACGTAGACGGGGAGGTTCATCTCGCGGAGGCGTTGCACTTCGCGGCGCACGCCCTCAGTGAGGCCGTCGACGATGGTCCTCACTCGCTCCTTGAGGAATCGCTGGTGTTCATTGTTCTCTTGCATGTGCGTCTTGATTCTGAATAGTCGCCCATACGGTTCGGTCGTATACCGTCGTCTCGCCTCGCTGGAGTCCCTCCGCGATTGGAACGAGACTTGCACCTGTATTGTCGCATATGGCCCATGTGCTTGCCAGGGGCAAATAGAGTTCGAGTAGGTTCTTGAGGCTACGGAAGTACCGCCGCCGAACGACCCCGTCCTGTCGCTCTGCAAGCCAAACTGCGCCCATGCCCCCGTGACCGAGCGGCCGCATGAGCGTGTACGACCCAACAACGGTCCCAGCCAGATCCTGTCCTGCCCATTCACTC
>JAJDDU010000338.1 GCA_029260155.1 Phycisphaerae bacterium
TCACCATGAGCGTCGATGACGTGCTCGACGAGCTCGGCGATGCCGGAAAGATCCTGGCTGAGCAATGCACGCCAGACGCGCCATCACCCGCGAACGCCCCCGCGCCGCTCGCACAACTCGACGAGTCCGAGCGCGCAATCATGAACGTCCTATCCCGCGACGACACGCCGCTCGAACGGGTCTGCGCCCAATCCGGCCTCGCCCCCGCCGTCGTCGCCGCCACGCTAACGAAGCTCCAAATCAAGGGCTTCGTCACCCAGCGCCCCGGCAACCTCTTCACCCGACGTCAATGAGGAGCGCACCAACGTCGCCCGAGGCCGGCGGATTCGATCGGAATCGCACCCGACCGCATAACGGCAGGTGGACGGCCTCCGCCTCGCGATTTCAGCTTCGAGGCGGGATGACCGTTCCGCTCTTGGTCACGTCTCCCGGAGACGTTCGGAACTCGGATTGCTCCGCCGCGCGGGGCGAGCGATGATCGAATCAACGCAGGCTGGCCGCTGACGGCGCAGTTACGACGATGACGGCTGGGGTCGTCGGTGCGAGCTCTATCTTGCCGTTGCTGGACGCGGCGAGGAACGTCTGATTCATGTCACCTTGCAGGACGTCCACGACGAACGTGCCGAGCGCGTCGGCGCTCACGCGATAGGTGAAGGTGGCTAAGTAGGCGTTGCCCTTCGTTTCGACGCCCTGTTCGTCGTACAGACCGCTGAGCATTTGGCCCTTGTCGACGTTGTATGCGTCAAAATGCTCGCCTGCGATTGCGGCGAACACATGATCGTCGCGCGCTTCGATGGAAACGCCTGTGAGCTTGAGCGATCCGCCACGGCCGCCGCTTGCGGAAACTTCGAGCTGGTATCCCCTTAGATCGCTCAACGCACCGTCGATGAAGACGAGCACGTCCACGGTGCCGCCGGGACGTACGCTTCGGTGCGACGCAGTGGCAGTGATCTGCGCGAAGCCCACGACCTGCGGCTGTACTTGCGGGGAGGGCGTCGGCGGGCAGGTGCAAGAGTTTGTACCAGCAAACGTAGTTAACGCATGAAGGGCGTCGGCAAGATTGCAGAAGCCATCGGGGGCGCAATCGCCGAGCGCGCCGCCGACATCCGCGTTAAGATCCTCACAAGGGTTGCTCCCGGCGAAACAAGTCAATGCGTGCAAGGCATCGGCCAGGTTCGCGAATCCGTCCGGAGCGCACGCTCCGAGCGCGGCACCGACGTCGGCGAAGACGGGCGACAATTCGACGTACGTACACGCACCCGCACTATCACACCACGTGCAGCCGTCGTCGCGGATACCGTTGCCGTCGAGATCGCAACAGTTCTCAGTGGCCATCCGGAAGAAGAAGAAATCCTCGTCGTCAACGTCGCCATCCTGATCGATGTCGGCCACGCTGCACGGGTCGTCCGGTGTGTAGAAGTTGCCTGGGCCTGTCTGGCAGTTAAGGAATTCGAAGTAGTCGTTGTGGTCTACTTGGTCGTCGCCCGTGAGATCAAACTCACACCGACCGAGCGAATCGAGGAAGGCGATTAGAGCGTTCTTGTCCGCCTGGGAGAGCGAAGTGAACTGGCTGACGGCTGTGAACGCTTCGCTGCCGGGCTGTCCGTGATTCAAGATCGCCTGCGTGACGCGTGCGGCAAACGTGCCGGCGATGATCGACGCGTCGTGTAGCATCGGGTCGCGCCTTCGCAAGCCCCACAGTGGCGGCGTTCGGATCTCCGTACCGGCTGCGTCGCCCTGCACGATGCCGTCGGCCAGCGGCCCCACATCGTGCAGCAAGAAGTCGGAGTAGGGCCTGATGACCTTGTTGCGGATCGCATCCTCGAGTGCGGGATCGTCGCGCGTCGTAAATGCCGCCGTGTGGCACTCGGTACAACCGACACTCGCGAAGATGGCTTCGCCGCTCATGCCGGTCTTGGGTGTCTGCGGCGGCGCCGCGAGGAAGCGCTGAAAATCAGTGACGCGATCGATGAAGCGAATACCTCCGCCATCGGCTACATCCTCTGGTTCTGCCACGGTGTCGCACGTGGCCAGGAGGGCAGGATCGCCATTGGGCGCGTTTTCCGTCAAGACCAGATCGTTCGTGATACCTATTTCGTTCAGCAAGGCGTCGCCCGAGAAGGTGAGTACCGTCGCGACCTGCGCCTTCCAGCCGAATCGCCCGACAAGCATCGGTCCACCCTCAAGCGGCTGCACCATGTGAATGCGGCCACTGACGTTGGCCGATGGGGGATTCAGCGCCTTGTCTTCGATCACGGCGTCGCCGATGGCTTCCAGTAGGCCGAAACCAAGTATGGACGGTGTGGCGCGGGTCGCAGTATGAACGGTCTCACCTGGAATCACCGGAATAGACTCCGCGCAAGCTGGACTGATGGACTGCGCCTGCAGTAGCGAGCCGCCGAACTGCGCCAGTGGGTCGAAAGTGCCGCCGGGTCCACCGTCGAGCAGTCCGAAGCGGGTCACAATAAGCCCGCCCGACCCGCCGATCGGGTTGTTGTGACACGCGCCGCAGCTCTCGCGGTTGAAGACCGGTCCGAGCCCTTCTTCCTGCGACCATGTGTGATTGAAGTCCGTCTTGCCGACGAAAAACCGGTCCAGCTGATCCTGCGTAAGTCCGGCGAGCGGGTCGCCTGGCTTGGGCTGCAGGGCGACGGTGCAGAGCGAGACCTGACACTGATTGCCACAGCAGAAGTCGGCGCCGCAGTCGGCGTCCACGACGCAGTCAACGCACCCGATGATTTCATCGCATACCTGACCGGGGCAGGGATCGGCTCCTAGTTCGCATTGGCCCGCGGCGCAAACGTCGGGCGTACACGACAATCCGTCGATATCGCAGTCGTCATTGATGAAGCAACTGATGCAGATGTCGTTCACATCGTCACATGTCTGGCCGGGACATGGATCGCCGCCGAGTTGGCACGCGCCGGCGATGCACTGATCGAGCGTGCAGAACAAGCCGTCCGCGTCGCAATCACTGTCGACAAGGCAGCCCACGCAGACGCTATTGCCTTCGTCACACGCTTGTGCGGGGCAAGGGTCCAAGACCACGCACGCACCGTGGTCGCATGCATCACCCGTGCAGAACAAACCGTCGACATCACAATCACCGTCCACCAGGCAGTCCACGCAACCGAAAACCGGATCGCAGAACTGACCGGGGCAGGGGTCGGCTCCGCCCACAAACGGCGGCGTGACATTGTCAAAAACGGCCGTTCCAGCACCCAACGCTCCGTCGACACTCATCACGCCGAAACCGATTTCATGCGAGCCGGCGCCAACGAGCGCCTCGATGTCGACGACAAAATGAATCACCGCAGCCACCGGGTTCCCGTTGTCAATGGTTCCGAACGCCCCGTTTGCCTGGGTGGCTACACTGCCGAGCGTTCCGTCGGCGTCGAGCCCATAGAACGTTCCGTCGACATAGAAGACCGGTCGGTCCCAGTCGCCGGTATCTGTTGGCGAGTAGCTGACCAAATCGAATTCCAGATTGGCCCCGCCAAGGTCGACTCCCGTCTGACTTGCCCACGTGAATCCACCGGGACCAACGTCCGGACCGACCACCCCGAGATCGCCCGCAAACGTGATCGTACCATCGACGGGAATGTTGCCGGACCACGAGGTAGCGTCATCGAAGGTGCCATTCACCACGCCCGTGCCAGACACAGAGATGCACGTGCCGCCGACGCAGGCTTCTGCTCCGTTGCAAATATTCCCGTCGTCGCAACTCGGGCTGTCAACGCAGTCCACGCAAGTCTGCGTACCCTCGTCGCATATTTGTCCCGGACAGAGAATGGGGCCGACTTGGCAGACACCAACGACGCAGACATCGTTCGAGCAGAAAAGACCGTCGAGATCACAGTCGGAGTCAACAAGGCAATCGGCACACGCGTCGTCTATTTCGTCGCACAATTGCCCCGGACAGGGGTCCGGACCTACCTTGCACGCGCCACCGACGCAGATGTCGTTGGTGCAGAATAACCCATCGGTGTCGCACGCGGCGTCGTTGAGGCACCCACTGCACTCGTCATTTACATCATCGCATATGAGCCCGGGACACGGATCGGGGCCAAGTTGGCAAGCGCCGCCGATGCAGACGTCATTGGTGCAGAACAGCCCATCGAGATCGCAGTCGCCGGCGACCAGGCAATCAACACAAGTATCATTCGCTTCATTGCACAGTTGTCCCGGACACAGATCCGGGCCGAGCTGACAGTTGCCGCCGGAGCATACGTCGTTCGTGCAAAACAGCCCGTCACTGTTGCAGTCACCGTCGGCGAGACAGTTCGCGCAAGTGTCGTTGGCTTCGTCACACACCTGACCCGGACATGGCGCGGGGCCGATCTGGCAGAATCCTGCAGCACAGACCTCGTTCGTACAAAACAGACCGTCAAAGTCGCAGTCGGCATCGACCGTACAGGTGCCAATCGCTTGATTGATGTAGACCGTCGTTCCCAGGCACCGGCCGATCACGAGGTCAGGCCACGTGTCGCCATTGATGTCGAACGCCGCAACATCGTGGCCACCCGTGAGGTCTGCCGTGGCGATTCCGACATTGCCCTGCTGTTCAATGCGCGGGCTCGGGTCGTTTAGGAGATTTCTGAAGATGCGTGAGACAGTGGCGCAGGTTGTAAGGTCTACGTCCACACTGGTCACGATCACATCGTTCCAATTGTCGTTGTCCAAATCGACGATGAGGTTGTTGCCGCCGAACTCGGAGATCGAGCCAATGAGAAGCTCTCTCGGTGCGAAATTGGCCAGTCCGTCCGGACCGTTACCGGTGTTCAATGTGTAGAAATCCTGCGCGTCGTCCGTGACTACAATGTCCAACAGGTTGTCGTTGTTCAAGTCGCCTACGGCAATGTGGTAGGGCGTGTTGGCATAGGCGATTTCGTAGGCATCGAAAAACCCATCTGCACCGCCGATATCATTGTTGTTGTTGTAACTGATCGAAACGCCCTGCGGAGCGTTCAGCGCGTCGTCTTTCAGGATGTCCAGCCGGCCGTCGCCGTTCATGTCGGCGATTGCGGTGGCCATCGCGAAGGACGATTCGAGCATCTCCACGGTCATCCGGGCACTGGACTCATCGGTGAAGTGACCGGTGCCGTCGTTAATGAAGAGACGATCGTTGACATCGACAGGACGCGGTGACCCAGCCGGTTGCTGGTAGTCACCCATATAGAGGTCTTGATCGCCGTCACCGTCAAGGTCGCCAAACGACACCGTGCAGAAGCGCGGCTCGGCCGGCATCGTTGGAACACGATTCACGTCGTCGTAGATGAAGCCCAGCCAGTTCCCGCTGCCCGGCGGGCTATCACCGCGGTTGATGTAGATGCGCGGGTGTGAAATCGCCTTGTCGCCGACAGTGCCACCGGCGCCGCCGCTCAGTGTTGTCGCCGTAACTATGTCCAGCCATGTGTCGCCGTCCACGTCGACGAGCGCGACGTCACGATCATTGGTGAGATCGAGAAACCCTTGACTGGTCGCGCCGCCCTGAAGCAACACCGTGGACAGACTTGCAAACGCAGCCGTTCGGTCGACCAGCACGCCGCTCTCATTCATGAAGAGCGCGTTCGCCCGGCGACCCGGTGTCGTGCCGAGCTGCTTGTACACGCCGACAAGGTCGATGTCCCCGTCCTTGTCGACGTCACCCCAAGCGTAGTCTTTCTCGTCGGGATTGTTCACGCCGACCGAAGGGCTGGCGCTCAGCCTCGTGGCTGTCTCATCTGAAAAGCTGACCCACTGCGCCGAAGCGACGCTCGCAATCAGTACCACGGCGAGGATACCGATCACAGACGATCGCCCCAGCGACCGGTAATGTGATGGACCATCGTGCGAACTCTCCGACAACCACGTGTACGGATGCATGCGTTTCTCCATTATTGCCTGGTCGGGGCAGCAAGAAGCCACTCTCGCGTGCCTCAGTGTGTTGTGCGGATCGTCCGTCGCTCGCCCGAACTCGATGCGAGGCTACGGCAGCAGGATAGTGATTACGCCTTTCCTCCGATCCCGATCCACCCCTACTTTGCCAAAGTTCGTCGCCGACTTCAAGCGTTTCTCAGACGATGTACCGCTGACATTGCGCTGTTTCGGGGGTCGGTCGTCGGTCATCGCAGCCGACAGAGCAGTACCGATCGCGCGTCGTCTCCGCCCTTGGGTAGACGAAGTGGGCGGATGGCGCAGCAACGCTCCGGAGACATAACGTCTTGATGGTTCAACGGTTACGTGGCCACGAGTAGCCTAGCGGAGATTTCGGCGCGTGATCAGTCAGCCGCCGGCCGGCATTGCAAGATCGTAGATCGCGCCAGCTCGGAACGGCCCGAAAGTTTTTTTTGCCCCGCCGGGCCATTGGACCGTCACGCGTTCGACCGTGACGCTGCGTCCGAGCCCAAAGTGGACGCGAGGATCGTTGCTAGAGCAGTAGCTGTACGCGCGTTGCACCCGGCGCCGAATGGAGTTGCCACCGACCTCGATCTGCACCTCGGCACCCAGCGCGTGCCCGCCCTGAGCATTGAGAACGCGAAACATGATCCACCGACCGCGAGTGGCTGCGACGTTTCGCAATATCTGCGGGCGGGCGTCTCTGTTGACCACGACGATGTCGATACCGCCGTCATTGTCCAGGTCGCCGAACGCCGCGCCGCGACTCGTCTCCACCGAGGATTCTACAGTGCCACCGCGTGGCACTACTTCAACGAACGACGCGGATGCACTACCCGAGTACAGCTGATTCGGCTCGGCGTACGGGTCGTTCGGCGTGCGTGGTGGATCGACGTAGGCCACGCGACCGTTCGCGACATACAGGTCCAAGATGCCGTCATGATCGAAGTCAGCAAAACCCAATCCGAAACCAGTAAACTCGATACTCGGTCCGGTGAGCCCCATCTCCGACGTCGTGTCTGAAAACCACTCGCCTTCGTTGAGGTAGAACGTGTTCGATTCCTGATTGAGATGCGACATGAAGAGATCCAGGTCGCCGTCGTGGTCGGCGTCCACCGCGGCAACGCCCATGCCTGCCTCGGACTGACCCTGCATGTTGACGGCGCACCCCCAGATCAGCGCTTCGTCGGTAAATCGCCCCTTGCCGTCGTTCATCCAAAGCTGATTCTGCATGCCGTCGTTGGCCACGTAGATATCGACATGGCCATCGCGATTGAAATCACCGCAGGCCAAGCCCATCGCCGTTCCGAAGACCTTGCGCACACCGGCCGCGTTGCTCACGTTCTCGAACGTCCCGTCTCCGTTGTTGCGAAAGAGCGTGTCCGGCGCAGGTGCTGTGTAGTTGACCGGGGCGCAGTAGGTCGCGATCCCGGATTTCGTCGCGCAGTCAATCTCGCGGTCGAGCGACCAATCCACGTAGTTGACCACGAAGAGGTCCAGATCACCATCGCCATCGTAATCAACGAACGCGCTGCTCGCGGCCCACGCGGTGTCAGCCACGCCGCTTGCCGCCGAGACGTCGACGAACGTCCCGTCTCCGTTGTTGCGATACAACACGTTGGACCCGACATTGGTGACGTAGATATCAACGTGCCCGTCCCCGTCGAAATCGGCGCAGGTGCTGTGTAGTTGACCGGG
>JAJDDU010000339.1 GCA_029260155.1 Phycisphaerae bacterium
ATGGACACAAGAACAGCCGTGCCGAGCCGCCCCACCGGATCAGCCAACACGATTTCCTCGCACGGCTTTTCCGGCAACGTGACCTTGCTCAGTGACACGCCCATGCGATGGTCCGACTTGTTTTTCTTCCCTCGAAACAACGGCACGAACAGATGGGTGTCCGACTTAACCTGTGACGACGCGCTCGCACTAATTCGCACAAAAATGACCCTTCAATAAAGGTAACCAGGAGATTGCGTCGCCATGGTACGGCCAGCCGCGCGCGACCGCAATCGTCGCGCGCTGCAGTGACAAATGATGACACACAGCAACACCGCCCTCCCGATCCCTACCACACCTGCAGACCCGAGGGTCCACAGAAAACCGCCTCCGCGCAGCCCGGAACGCCGAAGCGCGCACCCACGGCAATTGACGACCATCGCGGTACGCAGCCTGCCCTAAACACGTCAGCGCCCACGTAGGCGAAGGAGGAAGGAAGCTATGAAAACGACCGCCGGACTGTTCGTGATCGGAACCCTGCTGCTTGCCGCAGGCTGCTCAGCCCGCAGCCCGCACCTAGCCGATGCAGGAAGCAAGCAGTTCTTGATTTTTGATCGGATCCCCGGCGACACCTACGCGACCGACGTCGGTATTCGTCGCGCCTGGCCGACCGCCGACGCAGGAGCAGTCGTACGACAAACCGTCGATTTCACCGAGTACTTCGTCGACCGCCAGGGACGCGACAACAACGGCCGCAGCGCGTTCAACCGTCGCTTTAGTACTCGCAGACGAGGATTAATCGTCCGCTAACGAATCCCCCGCAATCAATCCGCTTCCGAAGACCCGCCAGAAACGCCTTGATGGCCGAAACCCTTTGTAGTAGTATGACTTGCGCGAAGTCGGGCCGCGTGACGGATGCTGCGATCCCGACAGAATTGGCGGTTTCCGACAACCACGATAGAACATTCGACCGGTCCGGTTTGGGCGGGGCCGTTTGGCACGCATATTTGGAAGTTCACATGCCAACGATCACCAAGAAGGAACTCATTGACCGCATCGCCGACGACACCGGAACGAAACGGGTGCTCGTCAAACGCGTTGTGCAAAGCTTTCTTGATGAAATCATGGCGGAGCTGGGCCGCGGCAATCGCTTGGAATTCAGGGACTTCGGCGTTTTCGAGAGTCGGGTACGGGCTGCCCGAAAAGCCCAGAACCCCAAGACAATGGAAAAAGTCATGGTGCCCTCAAAACGCACCGTCAAGTTCAAGGTCGGCCGACTCATGAAAGAGCACCTCACCGGGCAATCGGACGAGGTCGACCGCGCCACCGGCCTCCCGCTGGACTGATCCGTAGCCCCGAAATCTACGTAACAACTTTCTCTATAACGCTTTAGGCGAGATTCTCCGCCCGAACCGGACTTCAACGTCCGAAATCAGATTGCGACTCAGTCGCAATTAGGCTTGACTTGCGGCATGGTTCGTCGATATGCTTCCATAGTTATGTCAATTATAGAGCGATCAACAAACAGTGACACACCTTTGACACTTGATCGATTGGCCGTCGGATATTCCGCACGCATCGATCACGTCGAACTCAACGGGGACCGCGGACTGCACCTTATGGAGATGGGGCTTACTCCCGGAACCACCGTAGCGGTCGCACGCATGGCACCCTTCGGAGACCCTATCGAAGTCCGCCTGCGAGGCTATCGCCTCAGCCTGCGACTTGCCGAAGCGCAGCATGTCGTCATTCAGGGAATGAGTGAGGAAGGCGCTCAGCGGTGAGCACCGTCCACAGCCCCCCCGCCACACAAAACCGAGTCCGGCGCGTCGCGCTGATCGGCAACCCCAACTCCGGCAAGACCTCGATATTCAACCGCTTGACCGGCCTGCACCACAAAGTCGCCAACTACGCGGGTGTCACAGTCGAACGCCTCGAAGGCGTCATGACCAGCGAGCCGAACATTCGGCTGCTAGATCTTCCAGGCTGCTACAGCCTCACGCCGCGTAGCATCGATCAACGAATTGCGCGCGATGCCCTGCTCGGGTGGGCGGACGACGTGCAGCGTCCCGACCTATTGGTCGTCGTGGTCGACGCATCGAATCTGGAACGCAACCTCTTCCTTGCAACGCAAGTGGTGCAACTCAATCTACCGACCGTCGTGGTGTGCAACATGATGGACGTCGTGCGTACGCGCGGCCACCGCATCGACCTCGCACGACTCGAAGCCAAACTCGGTGTACCCGTCATTGGAACCACAGCCGCCACCGGTGAGGGTATCGATCGATTGCGCGACGCGATCGCGTCCACTGACACCCGCGCGGCGAGCGCATGCGCCTGGTGCGCCGATGATGCCAAGAGTCCGCAGCTCGCCGCCGTGCGCGAACTCGTGCGGACGCATGGCCTGATTGACGACAAGGCAGTCGACCTCGTCTCGACGCTGCTGCTGGTGCCCGCCGTCTTGGACGAATCCGGACCCGCGTGCGCTCACTTGCCGCCGGCTTTTGCAAGCGCCCTCGCGGAGCTGCATCGGGCCAACGAATCGAGCGACGAGGTTTCCGCAATCGGGCAGGCGGTCCACGCGCGCTACCGGTGGCTGGGCGAGTGCGTCGCCGAAGTGTTCACGCGCTCCGCCACCGACGTCATCACTGTCAGCGATCGCATCGACCGAGTCGCGACACACAAAGTGCTGGGACCGGTCTGCTTTGGCGCGGTCATGCTCGTCATGCTACTGGCCATCTTCAGTTGGGCTACACCCCTGATGGACGGGATCGACTGGCTGGTCGGCGCGCTCGGAGCCGCCGCTTCGACCTTGCTCGGTGCGGGCATACTCACCGACCTCATCGTCGACGGTGTCATCGCGGGCGTCGGCAACGTGGTCGTGTTCTTTCCGCAGATTTGCATTCTGTTCTTGTTCATCGCCCTCTTGGAAGACAGTGGCTATATGGCTCGCGTGGCGTTTGTCATGGACGGGCTCATGTCCAAGGTCGGCCTACACGGCAAGAGCTTCATACCGCTTCTGTCCAGCTTCGCTTGCGCCGTCCCCGCGATCTTGGCCACGCGCACGATTGAGAATCGTCGCGACCGGTTTGCCACCATGATGGTCGCGCCGCTGATGAGCTGTTCAGCCAGACTTCCGATTTACATCATCTTGATCAGTGCCCTTTTCGGCCGAGACCTCTGGCTTAAGACCGGCATCATGGTCGGCATGTACATTCTCGGAACGATCACCGCGCTCTGTGTCGCGCTGGTCCTCAAGAAGACGCTCTTCAAGGGTCCGACGCCGACGTTCGTCCTTGAGATGCCCCCCTACCGCCGCCCGCGTCTCGGCGCTGCCCTGCGAAACACTTGGGACCGTGCCAAGCTATTTCTCACGCAGGCCGGCAGCGTCATTCTCGCAATGAGCGTTGTTCTGTGGGCCCTTGCGTACTTCCCGCAAGCGCCCAAGACAGCCGACGCACCCCCCGGCGAGCAGCTACGTCAAAGCTACATGGGCCGCGTCGGTCGAACGCTCGAACCGATCATCGAACCGCTTGGTTTTGATTGGAAGATCGGCGTGGGGTTGGCGTCCAGCTTCGCCGCCCGCGAAGTGTTCGTCGCCACCATGGGCGTCGTCTACGGCGTCGAAGAGGAGGCGGACGAAGAGTCGCTAACTCTGCGTGAGCAAATCGCGACCGCCACGTGGCCGGACGGGCGCAAGGTGTTCACGCCCCTCGTCGGCGTTTCGCTCATGGTTTTCTACGCGCTCGCCTGTCAGTGCATGTCCACGCTCGCCGTCGTGAGACGCGAGACCGGTTCGTGGGGTTGGCCTGTGTTCATGTTCACCTACATGACCGCGCTGGCCTACGCCGCCTCGTTCGTCGTCTACCAGGGCGGCAAGCTCCTGGGCTGGGGCTAAAGAGCCCCCCAGGCACGCGAAAGCTCGTTGATGGCCAACAACACCGTCGCTGTCAGCAACACGGCCATCACTTGCGCCGCAAGTGCCACCCAAAACGCATGCCGCATCCCAATGTAATGCCGGTAGCCGCACCAAATAGACCAGATGACAAACGCTGCGAAGCCGACTGGAATGACGATCGGACTGGCCAAGTAAACGCAGCGGAGCAAGTGATGTGTCAGTTCGTGCCGGGGCGCCCAACTAGCCACGGCCCAGCCGACACCAGCCCAAACTACAACAGCAACGCTCAAGCACGTCATCGGAAGCGGAACGGCGTACGCCCACACTCGCACGACATGACCCGTGCGTACCTTGCAGAGACGCATCGACTGACGAAACACTATCAGCGCCAGGAAACTGGATCCACACCAACTCAGAATTGCCGGCGTGATTTCGAGTATCGTCGCCAACATTTCCAGCATCGTGCGCCACAAGTCCGAGATTTGAAGCGGACCCGGCGCCCACTGACCGGTTGGCGTCTGGACGAACGGTCGTGACGTGGCCCACATGACAACAGTCGACGAGCCTAGCGCGACGAAAACCGTCAGTAGTATCGATGCCGCAGCAAGGCCGACCAGAGCCTTCACCGGCGGACGATCATGAATATCCACGTGTTGCCACAATCGCTGCGGGCGAAGCGCAAGGCGCATGCTCGTCACAAACGAACGCACCGGCCGAGTCCGCCAGTGGTACTCGAACATAGGCCTCTTGCGACGCGAGCGGGCAGCCAAGACCGCTTCCCAGGTGAATTGCCCCCCGCACTTCTATGAAAGCCCTCTTGATGTCAACAACCAGCCGTTGTTTCCCATTCTTCTATCCGAGCATGCCGTGGTTTTCGGCTAGCCCAAGCGGGTGCTTCGAGATTGCAATGGCTGCCCCATCTCTGGCCGAGTTTCA
>JAJDDU010000340.1 GCA_029260155.1 Phycisphaerae bacterium
CCTCATCCACACCCCACGCCGCCGCAAAAACTCTTAATTCATTTTGCGGACCCTCTGCTTGGTCTGCTCTCAGATCGCACAAGATGCCTGTCTCGGAGAGAGGCGTGACGAAGAGAATGATGACCATGACATCGAGGGTGCTCGTTCCGGCACGAGAGTTCAGTAGCGATGTTGACCACGAGAAGGCAGGGACACGGGGGCGCTTCCGATGAAGATACTTCTGATAGTTTCGGTGCCCGGGGTCGCCACGTTACTGTCGATCCTGGGGACGGGAGACCAAGGCTACCCTAGAGCTTCGCTCAACCAGGCAACGAACGAGACCATCTGCTCGCTGAAGATCGAGCGCTACTCAGGGCTTGACGAAGACGAGATGCAGGCGGAGTACCAGTGGTCCCTCGACATGGCTCACCTGTGTTTTGAGAACCCGCTCGCCGTGTTTGATGGGAGCGGCGCAGTTCATTACGGCGCGGCCATTGAGTTTCAGCGGCATGCAGGGCGGACCGCACGGTATCGCGGATTTCTCAATCAGGCGCTGGAAGACTACGAGATGGCGATTGAGTATTGCTATGATATCCGTCGGCTGAGGGGCGAGCCAGGTGGGCCGGTCCGCGGGTATGAGATCACGACCCTGCGGGACATTGCAGACACGTACGTGATCATGGGGGGGCACGGTCCTGCGGCAGAACTGACGAACGTGCTGCAGGGGCATCAGCAGGCGCGTGGCAAGAATCCCCTCGTCTCGTCAGCCGAACTCAACCGACTGTCAATAATCCGGCAGGGCGAAGCACGATTCGGCGAGTCTGTCAGTCTGCAGGAGCAGGCCGTTCGCATTACCCAGCGGATAGTCCGTCCGTACTTGGACCCGTATTCCGAGTTGCCACCCGCTGACCGAAACCTGCCTTGGGAGGTCTTCGTCCGCCAGGCTGACGTTCGATCGGTACTGAATTCTTCGGACCCTGATGACCGTCCGAATCTCAAGTTATTGCGACGTGAGTACTGCTTGCTCGCCCGCGCTCTGCGGCTAAACATGCAACTCGGCGAAGCGGTCCATGCGTTGAATACAGCCGAACTGACGCCGTGGAAGATGTCAGGGTCTTGGCGGGAGAACCTCGACTTGTGGGTCGATCGCGAATGGGCGTTTCTGGCGATGGCGCGGAGGGAAGTGGCGGAGGCTGTTCGGCGCGGCGAGGACTGTCTGTCGAAGTATGCGGATTCGATTTCGCCTTCGGAGCGGGTGGAGCTTCTTGATCTTGTGAGTCGGGGGCTGGAGCGGATGGGGGAACCTCAGGGGGCGTTTGATCGGTTGAAGGAGGCCATCGCGATCGTCGAGGAGCGGCGGGCGAATCTGGCGCTCGACGAGCACAAGCAGATGTACATCGGCCAGCACGCGGGGCTGTACCGGCGGGCTTGTGAACTTGTGATCCGTATTGGCACAACGAATCCGTCCCACAGCCTTGGAAAGGATGGAGCACCCGTCGGATTCGATCGGCGGACGGCTGTGGAATCGTTCGAGTGGGCCGAGCGGGCGAAGGCGCGGGCTATGCTCGATTCGATGCGACGGCTCGGGCGGCGGATGGCGAAGGCCAGCGCGTCGGGCGAAGTGCGTGAGATTACGCTCACGCGGGAGATGGCCGGCGAGGTTGTCGGCATTGATCGATTGCGCAAGGCGCCGTGGATGGATAAGCACGTAGCACTGGTCGAGTACATGCTGTCGCCGAGGGGGGCTTGGGTGTGGGTCGTACGACGCGACGCAGTCAACCTCGTCCGACTCGAGGCCTCGCCGGAAGAAGTCAAAGAGACCGCACACGCGTTGAGAGACGCGCTGTTGCCGAACGCGCCGCGCGATGACAAGTGGAAGAAGCCGGCAACGTGGTTACATGACGCGCTGATCCGACCGATTGACGCCCGGATCGGAAAGGCGTCGCACCTGGTGATCGTCGGCGACGGCGCGTTGCGCGAGATCCCCTTCGAGACGTTCATCGATCGGACGCGCAACGCCGATGAACAACTGCTGATCCAGCGGAAGACCATTGTCTACGCGCCGTCGGCCACGGTGCTGGACCATGCGAGCACTGGCGGACAAGCCACCAGTGGCACCCGCTCCGCCAGTGGCACGCGCGCCGCGTGGCATCACGATTACTGGGGCTTCGCATCGACGCGGTTTCATTCGTCCAAAGGCAAGATCGCCACGGCGAAGAAGGACGACACGGTGGCCATGGTTCTGCGGGCGACGCGCGGACTCGACGACCTTGCTCCGCTGCCCAGCGCGGGCAAGGAAGTCGAGCGCGCAGCCGAACGGTTCCCCGATGGGCGGAGCGAGACCTTCGTCGACTACCTCGAAGCGGGCCAATCGGCCAAGGACAAGCTGCTGTCAGCCAGTAAGTCGGGCGAGCTTCGCGGCGTTCGCCATCTGCACTTTGCCACGCATGCGCTGTTGGATTCCAATCGGCCATTCGATTCGGGGCTGGTACTGTCACCGCCCTACGTTGACACGATGGCGAGAGTCGAAAGTCGAAAGTCGAAATCAGAAAGAAGCGGTTTCCGGCGTTCGACTTTCAATCCTCGACTCTCCCGGCGGGCGAGCATCCTCTCCCTGCACGAGATCGGGGAGTTGAAACTCGGTTGCGAACTGGTGGTGCTGAGTTCGTGCCAAGCAATCGGTGCGTCACCGGTCGACGGCGATTGGCTGAATGGTCTGACGCGTGCCTTTCTGGTGGCTGGCAGCAGGGCTGTGATTTGCACGCTCTGGGACGTCTCGGACACTGATGCGGGCAGGATCACTCCGGAGGTATACCGCGCGATTCGCGCACCACATCCTCAATCCCCGGCCGACGCGCTCCGCACCGCCAAGCTGTCGTTACTGCCATCGTCCACGCGCGGCCATCCATCGCGCTGGGCGGGCTTCGTCTGCTACGGCGGGCTGGAGTCTCTGGGGAGATGACGGACCAAGCCTCCGTTACGCCCTTGGGCCGGCGAGAAGGTACGCGATGTGGCCTAGCTCGGGTAGGATTAGGTCGTTCATTGCCAATCGCACGGCGCCGGTTGAACCGGGCATTGAGAACACGACGCAATGGCCCATGATGCCGGCGACGGCGCGGGAGAGCATGGCGGATGGGCCTATCTCGTCGTAGCTCTTCATACGAAACAACTCACCGAAGCCGTCGAGCACTTTGTCGAGCACGTCTGACACGGCTTCGTAGGTAGTGTCACGCGCTGACACTCCCGTGCCGCCGTTGATCAACACCGCCGCGCACTGGCCGTCGTCTCGCAGCTTTCGGAGTAGCTCGCGGATTTCGTCCGGCTCGTCTTTGACGATCTTAAAGTCGCGGATTTCGTGGCCGTGCTCGGTGAGCAGATCGCAGATTAGTTTGCCGCTGCCGTCTGTTTCGACCGTGCGGGTGTCGCTGACGGTAATGACCGCGCAGGGTACGGACTTGATCTCTTTGCCTTTGTGATTCGGTCCTGGCAACGGCTTCCCTTTCAGCGTAGTGGTTTGATGCCCTCGGCGGTTCGCAACTCATTGACCCGCGCTTTCAGTTTTAGGTCGCGACTTAGGAACGCAACGAGGCGGGCAGTGCTGATACCGAGCTTTCTCGCTGCGACGGACACGCGGCAGCCGCAGGCTTTCACGAGGTCGAGGACTTCTGCGAGGACGAGATTGTAGCGGTGGTCTTTTAGGCCGACTTGTAGGCGGCCATCGGTGGTTAAGCACTCCGCGACGGTGGGGCCTGGTTCGTAGCGGGCGGGGTCGATGGGTGCTCTTACTTGGAGCGCGATGGTTCGGCGCAGGCGTTTTAGGGCCTTGGCGCGATTCTGGTGCTGCGATCTGCTCTCGACTGCGATGCTGATGAGGTGCGTGGGTTTGTGGCGGAGGCGGACGGCGGAGTCGGTCTTGTTGCGCTTTTGTCCGCCGGGGCCTCGGGCGCGGTATTTGTCGACTTCGGACTGGGCGAGGAGCTCGGAGTCTTCGGCGCTGAGGTAGGCGTCGCGTTTTGGGTCTATTGGGTTTTGAGTGTCTTGCGGCATTTGGGTCTTCCTGGCGTTACTGTGTCGCATGATACCCGCGAATCGCGTTTGTCATTTGCGGCGGCTGGAGGAATCCGGATTGGTTGGACTTCCGGCGAGATTCCTCGCTCCGCTCGGAATGACGGGGTGGGGTTAAAGTGGTAGCGTCAAGTGGCTTCGTTTGGCGCATTTGGGTTTTCGGGGCGTGGAGCGCGGTTCTTGGGAGCGGGAGGG
>JAJDDU010000035.1 GCA_029260155.1 Phycisphaerae bacterium
CGACGCCTTCGCTGCCAACGACGACCCCATGGAGCACCAGCTCTTCGACACCAATGGAAACTTCTTGGGCGCCTTCATCACCATCAGGGGGACGGACGTTCGCGATGCCGGGACTGAGGTCAACGACGAGGTTCCCACGCACACCGCCTTTTTCGGGCAGATGACGCCGAACAGCGGCGTTGACGAGTTTGGTGTGGTTCACGACCATCCGGGCTACCTGCCTCCGGGCGGCGGCGGGATCCTCGACGACCCTGATTTCGCCAACGCGGACTTTACCGAGCCCGGCTACGAGATCGCTCGCATTACTATCATCCGAAGCGACACGCCAGTGCCCAGCGGCGCCGTCTCCGGCGTCTGGACAGCCGAGGACTCGCCGTACCTGATCTCGGGCGACGTCGTGGTCCCTGACGGTGAAACGCTGGTCATGGAGCCCGGCGCCCACGCCGTCTTCCTCTGCCAGTGCAGGATGTTCGTCGAGGGTACGCTCGAAGCCATCGGCACGGAGGAAGCCCCAATCGTCTTCACGCGTGACCCTGGGATTCCCGGCTGGGGCGGGCTCCGCTTCTTTCACGCTGACGGCATCAGCCTCATGAGGCACTGCGCCGTCGAATACGGCGACACGCACCTGCTCAACGAACCGTTCAACATGGGCGCGGGGCTGCACTGCGAGCGCTCGGCGGTCCATATTGATCAGAGCGCGTTTCACGCCAACTTCGCCGACGAAGGCGGCGCCATTTTCTCCGACGACTGCGACCTCGTCGTCAGCTATTCCGAGTTCACGCAGAATATCGCCGACACCGGCGGTGGCGGAGCCATCCACATTGTAGGCTACGAAGAGCCACTGCTCATCGGGAACGAGATCAGAGAGAACTTCGCGCGCTACGGTGGGGGCATCGCGTGCGCTACCGCCGACGCCCGAATCATCGACAACGTCATCACGAACAACCACTGCTTCGATTCCAACATCTTCGGCCCGGCGACCGCCTCCGGCGGAGGGCTTTTCATGTACGACGACGCCGACGGGCTCATCGCCGGCAATCTGATCGCGAACAACATAGTTGAAGCGGAGGGTAACGCCGGAAGTGCCGCCCGCGGCGGCGGCATCCGCGCGTTTCAAGCCGATCCGGTGTTAATCAACAACACGTTCGAAAACAACCAGTGCCTTGGGTTCTTCATAGCGGACAAGGAGGGCGGCGCCGTCTCCACCTACAACGCCAACCCCACGCTAATCAACAATATCCTCTGGAACGACATCCCGCAGGAAATCGCCATCGACAACTTCTCCCAGACCGAAGGAGTGGAAATCAGCTACAGCGACGTCCAGGGCGGCGAGGACGGCATTCTCATCAGTGGCGGCATCGTCGAATGGCTCGAAGGCAACATCGATGAGGACCCGCGTTTCGTAAGCGCGGCGGACGGCGACTACGCACTACAATCTGACTCGCCGTGCATCGATGCAGGCGACCCGGACTCCCCAGCGGACGCCGACGGAACCGTGGCCGACATGGGCGCCTTTCCATTCGTACAGCAGTTGGTCGGTGACATTGACGCCGACGAAGACGTCGATCTCGACGACTACGCGCGCTACCTAATGTGCAGGGCAGGCCCATTCGTCACCACCCCACCCGCTGGATGTGCGCCTGAAGAGTTCGCCGCAGCCGACGTCGATGGCGATCTGGATGTGGACTTCGCCGACTACGCCCTCTTCCAAGAGCGGTTTGGGCAGACATCGGCTGAAGGACCACCGGGGGCGTGTTGCCTGCGCGGTCTGTGTTTCGATGGCGCCGACGAGGCTTCCTGCACCGATTTCGGTGGAAGCTTCAAGGGAGAGGGAACGGACTGCATCGAAACCGTCTGCGATTTCTGGGAATACCGCAACGAAACGCACCTCACCGTCGAGGTCTACAGGCCCGGCGCCGGGGTCAGTATTGCGGACGACATGACGTTGGTTGGGTCGGGCACGCGGGAGCTGGTCTACTACGACTTACTGGCGTACGCATTCGACGGTGGCCCGTTCGATGCAACCGTCCAACTTTGGGACGGTTGCCCCGCAGAGGGCGGCAAACCGATTCCCGGAACTGAACACACCTGGACCGACCTTCCCAACAACTCGCTCGGACCGCTCAGCGCCGAGTTCGACCGCATCCCCATTCCCGAGACAGTCTGGATGGTCGCGACGTTTTCAACGGAAGAGGCCGGGTGGTTCGTCGCCGGTGAACCGCAAGCCGGCATGACCGACGATCATTACGCGGAGAACGGCCCGCCGTGGGTTTGCACGGAGACGCTGGACACCGGCTCGCACGCAGGCTTCTTCGCCAACATCCGATGCGAGTGAGGCCGGCGGACTACTGTCCCCGGTTCTTCACGTCCAGATTCCGCGCCTGGCACATGATCCCGAGTTCGCAGACGATCCGAGCGCCCGTCTCAACTGCTATGTAGACGCGCGGGCGAAATCCGCGCATTGCGTCGTGTGATTGCGGTCGTTGTTTGCCCAACGTGCGCTACTCTTGCGGTCGCGTTGCTCGGGCTGGTGGCAGTTCCTGCGATGGGGCAGAGGCTCTATTGGGCGCACTACAGTATTGATGAGCCTGGTCTTGGAAGTGAGCTCGCCAAGCTGAGCCGCGCCGAAATGGACGGGTCCAATGCCATGCCGTTTTTGGAGCAGGTCTACCCCGCACCTATGACCTCGCCACTGACCGCCAGTCTTCTAGCGTTTCAAAGCCGGCCGCGGCGGATATGGCTCATTTTTTCTCGATCTTGTTTGACTCGGGCCGGTCTGTATCGGACGTTGTGGTTGGGGAAACGAGTGTTCCCTGATTGGAGATGTGAAGCCATGACTCCGGCAGCAGCAGATAACGCTTGCAGAAAACAGAAACTGACCGTCCAGCGTTGGCTGGGCGAAGCTCAACGGACGGGTAAGAGGCAGGGGTTCGGAACTGCGCAATCCCAGCAGCGTTTCTCCTGGTCCACCGCGGTTGTTCTCGCCGCGTCGCAGGACGGCGGCCCTACACTTTCAATCCACGGGAATACGTGCGACATCAGTTCGAAAGGTCTCGGTGCGCGCTGCCGCCAAGGAGTTGCCACAGGAACGCAGGTCGAGGTCAGAATCACGGCTTGGGGCGGATCGGTCCTCGGCGTTGTTCGCAATTGCACGCGATCGATGGGCGAGTTCCGCGTGGGGGTTGAGTTTCTCTTTCACGGGCAAGCCCACGCGTCAGGGCACAAGGCAGCGTAGATTCGGCGAAGTCGACCACTCGTTCGTCTCGGTCATTGGTTCTCAGTCTGATGCCGTCTTCGAAGCTGCCCGCAGGCGCCTTCGATGTCCAGGCCTCTGCTCTTGCGGATGTGCGAGTTCAAGCCTCGCTCGCGGAGAATCGCCTGAAACCTTGTGACTGCCTCTGATGTGGGACGTTGGTAGGGGAGTCCCTCGACCGGGTTGTAGCGGATCAAGTTGACGGTTCCGCGCATGCGGCGGGCGATGGTGACAAGTTGTCGAGCGTGCTGCGGGCCGTCGTTGAGTCCGCCCAGCAGGATGTATTCGAGCGTGACCTCGCGGCCTGTCTTGGTGAAATACGTCTTGGCTGCCTGAACGAGTGAGTCGATGGTGATCGATTCCGCCCAGGGGATGATCTGCTTGCGCAGTTCGTCGGTTGGGGCGTGCAGAGAAATCGCGAGCGTCACTTGCAGCGATTCCTCAGCCAGTCGTTCGATCTGTTTGGGCAGTCCCACGGTGCTGATCGTAATCTTGCGGGCGGCGATGTTCATGCCCCAATCCGCGTTGATGGCACGCACCGCAGCGAGCGTCGCATCGTAGTTGTGCAACGGCTCGCCCAGGCCCATGAAGACGATGTTGGACAGGCGGTTGTCTCCGCAAAGCTGCCGCACGCGCATGGCCTGCTCGACGATCTGCCCTGCATGCAGGTTCCTTTCCAGACCGCCGACGCCACTCGCACAGAAAACGCAACGCACGGGGCAGCCGACCTGCGTGGAAATGCATGCTGTCCGCCGCTCGCCGTCGGGAATCATGACGCATTCGGTGGTGGCACGATCCTGCCAACGCAGCAGAAGCTTGATCGTTCCATCGGTCGATCGTGACTCCTGAGCAATCTCGGACTCGTAGAGGTGAAACACGCCGGCGAGCGTATCGCGAAGGGGCAACGACAGATCGGTCATGCCGTTGAAGTCGGAAGCGCCGCGCTCGTAGGCCCACCGCAAGATCTGCCCGACGCGGAACCGCGGCTGCCCCATGCTCGTAAGTTCGCGCTCCAGCGCGGATGGGTCGAGGCTGAATAGGCTTTGACGCTGGTGGCTGTCGGTGTCAGGCGTTGGCATGCGGTGGATCAGAACCCCTGACGTTACCGTTTGCCGGCGGCGGCGCGCTTCGACGGCGCCCCAGTCCGCTTGCCGGTGGATTTTTTCTTGCGCGTACGCTTGGCGGACTTCTTGCCTGCGACGGGTTTCAAGGTCGCCTTGATCAACCCGTCGATCGTCTTGACCGGGGTGAATTCGATCTGCTTGCGAATATCGTCGGGTATCTCGTGCAAATCGCGCATGTTGCGTTCCGGCAGGATGATTCGCTTCAGCCCGGCGCGATGGGCGGCGAGCACTTTTTCGCGGATGCCGCCGACAGGCAACACCGCACCGCGCAGCGTAATCTCGCCGGTCATGCCCGTCGCGGGATCAATCGCTATTCCAGAGAGCATCGAAGCGAGCGCGCTGAACATGGCCACCCCGGCGGAAGGCCCGTCTTTGGGGATGGCGCCTGCGGGAACGTGGATGTGTATGTCGTTGGACAGAAGGGCACGCGCGTCAACGCCCCATTCCTGACAGCGGTTGCGTATGATCGAAAACGCAGCCTGAGCGCTTTCGCGCATCACATCGCCGATCTGCCCGGTCAGCGTCAACCTTCCCGAGCCGGGCATCTGGCGCGCCTCGACGAACAATATCTCGCCGCCGACGGGCGTGAATGCGAGGCCAGTGACAACGCCTGGCACTGATTCCGCTGAGGCGATATCCGACTCGTGAATCGGCGGGCCGAGGTCTTTGGCCAAGCTGCGCGCCGTGACGCGCTTCGAGCGACGTGAGCCCTCGACTATGGCCACCGCACGCGCCCGGCAGATCGCTCCGATCTTACGCTCCAATCCGCGGACACCGGCTTCGAATGTGTAGTTGGCGATCATAGCGCGTAGGGCATCGTCTTCGAAATCGACTTTGCTTTCTTCGAGTCCGTTTTCGCTCAACTGACGGGGGACCAGATAGCGCTTGGCGATTTGGAGTTTCTCGCGATGGGTGTAGCCCGAGATCGAGATAACTTCCATGCGGTCGCGAAGCGGTCCGGGGATCGCGTCCATGTAGTTGGCCGTCGCGATGAACATCACGTTGGACAGATCGAACGGCACGTCGAGATAGTGATCGGTGAAGGTCGCGTTCTGAGCGGGATCGAGCACCTCCAGCAGTGCGGACGCTGGGTCACCCCGGAAGTCCGACCCCAGCTTGTCGACCTCGTCGAGCATGAACACCGGGCTGTTCGAGCCGGCCTTCTTGATCTCCTGAATGATGCGGCCGGGCATCGCGCCGATGTATGTCCGGCGGTGGCCTCGAATGTCGGCTTCATCGCGTGCCCCGCCCAGCGACATGCGGATGAACTTCCGCCCGAGCGCCCGCGCGATGCTCTTTCCCAGCGACGTCTTGCCAACGCCGGGCGGTCCCGAGAAACACAAGATCGGCCCGCGCCCTTCGGGGTTGAGCTTTCGGACGGCGAGGAATTCGAGGATCCTTCGCTTGACCTTATCGAGACCGAAATGGTCCTTGTTCAGAATCTTCCCGGCGCGCTTGATGTCCAAGCGGTCCTCGGTCGTAATGGACCAGGGCAGCGAGCACAGCCAGTTCAGATAGTCGACAGAAACGGAGTATTCGGGCGAGGCTTGCGGAATAACCGTCAGTCGTTCGAGTTCGCGTTGGGCCTGCTCTTCGACCGCTTCGGGCATCTTGGCTTCTGCGATGCGTTTCTTGAATTCGTCGGTCTCAGCCGCGCGGCTGTCGGTGATGCCCAACTCCTGTTGGATGGCCCGAAGTTGTTCGCGGAGGTAATACTCGCGTTGCGACTGGTCCATCTGGTCGCGAACCTGCAACTGGATTTTCTGAGACATCTCCAGGATTTCGACCTGGCGGGCGATGGCTTTATTGACCTTCTGCAATCGCTCTTCGACCGAGAAGGTCTCAAGGAATTCCTGCCGCTCCACGAGGTCCAGAGAGAGGTTGGCCGCCAGAAAATCCGCCAGACCGCCGGGGCTTTGGATCGTCTCGATGACGCTTATGGCTTCGTCTGAAACATTGGGTGACAACTCGATGGCACGCCGAGCCGTGGTACGTGTGGTATGTACGAGCGCGTCCAGTTTCGTGGATGGTTCGACACTGTCGGGC
>JAJDDU010000341.1 GCA_029260155.1 Phycisphaerae bacterium
GAAGAACGCCGAAGCTCTTCGGTTCTAGAAGTGGCGCCCAGCGCATACCGAACAGAAACTCAATCGGAGAGACTTCGGAGAAAAACCTGAATGACTCAACAGCCAGAACCCAGATGATCCCCGCTGTCGTGGCCACCGAAACAAGGGCGCAGAGCAGAAGCACGCCATGAATGACGCGCTCCTTGGTTCGCATGAATCCGCCCGCTGCGAGCATGGACGACACCTCAATCCTTAGTGAACACGTCCGCCATGTTGGCGCTCTTCTCTCCAGCCGAAGCCATCGCCGAACCGGTTCGTCCAGTGTCAAGCCTCTGCCGACCGATGCCGTACAGCTCATCGCTCAGAGCAACGTAGTTCACGCGCGGATGCTCCACGATGGTGCGGGCGTTATCGAAGAAGAAACCGAGGAAGGCTTTGACCTCGGGACGCCGGTAGGCGGCCTTGTTCACATACAGGAACATCGGACGTGACAGCGGCTTGTAGGTGCCGCCACGTATCACATCCAAGCTTGGTTCCACGGGCGTGCCGTTGTTGTTGTCGATGGCGACCAGGCGAAGTTTATCACGGTTCGCTTCGTAGTAAGAGTACCCAAAGTACCCGAGTGATCCTCTGTTGCCGGCGATTCCCCGTACCAGCACGTTGTCGCTCTCGCTGGCCGTGTAATCGCTGCGCGACGCTTTCTCCTTGCCACAAATAGCCTTCGTGAAGTAATCGAAGGTCCCGCTATCCGTTCCGGGGCCATAGAGCTTCAAGGGCACATCGGGCAAGCCCTTGCGAATCTGACTCCAGTTCGTAATCCCGCTCCCCGGCTCCCAGATGCGTTTCAACTCGGCAACCGACAGGTGTTTGCAGAAGGTGTTCGACGGATGGACCATCACGACAATGCCATCGATGCCGATCGGGATCTCGATGAACTCGATACCCAGCTTCTCGGCTCGCTCGAGTTCCTTGCCCTTGATCGTCCTTGAGGCATCACTGATGTCCGTCCGCAAGCTGGGCTTTTCGTCCAGGAACTTGTTGAACCCTCCACCGGTCCCGGAGATGCCTACCGTAACGCGGACGCGCGGATGGTGCTCCATGAACATCTCCGCCGCCGCCATCGTTATGGGCGCGACTGTGCTGGACCCGTCCAGTTTCACCGATCCAGTAAGTCGCTCTTGTCCCTGCGCGGACATGGTAGCGAGGCCCATCAACACGGCCATCAGTCCGACGGAGACAACCGTCGAGGACGAGGCCTGGTTCGTACGACGCTGCGGGGTTTCATGCTGTCTGGTCATTGGATTAACTCCTGTAACAGTTTGGTTACCGGCAAACGTTTGCGCAACGGTCAATTACAACCCGGCTACTCAAGTCCCAACGCCTCGTCTGTTGCCGATTCGATCACGAACGTGCCCACATCTACAACAGTGTCTCTGATGTTGCCCGCGATGATGTCAGCGATCTCGTCGCTGTTACACCCGCCAAACTGAAACACACAGCCAAGTACAATCGCGCTAGTGCCACGGGAAACTCGATTTCGCACCAAATACTCCTTCCGTGAATTCGTAATCACAAATACCGGCGTTATCTCACCCCGTGACCGGGTTCAAAACGCAACCTGAAACCGCCACATGAACGCGCTGAAGTCACCACCCTCGGAGGGGTCGGCCAGGACATAGTTCAACATCGTTCGCACGCCCGGATTCAGATACCAATTCAATCCAACGGTCCAATCCGTCAGTCGACCACCTCTTACGGCGCCGTCGTTGAGGTCGAGGGATGAGTAGCGGGCGGTGAGTTCCCAAGCGCCCGGCCCGCCGTCCTCACCGAAGTTCCTCAGTGGACGCACACGCCCAAACGCCCCGGCGGATGTCTTGTAAGTCCGATGCTCGCCGGTCAAAAAGTAGCTCGCCTGAAGCGACGCCGCAGAGAACTTCGGATCGCCTACGAACCGGTTGCGACCTTCGATGAATGCGAGAACATACTCGCCCTGAAGTGACAGCGGGCCGTGCACGAGTGCCGCTTCGGCCCCGATGAAATCGCCGTATTCGGCTGCGAACGCGCCCGTATCCACGAGCCGGGGTGCCAGGTGCGCCTCCGGCCGAGCGCGAAATCGGACCATATCGCCTTCATAGTTCTGATGCGTATAGGCTACGCCCAGATGAAGGAGTTTCTTGCCGTCGTCCTCGTACCAAGGCAATCCGGTGAGACGGGCTGTGACGTTGTAATCGCGCCCTCCCAGCCCATCGCCGAAACCGTCCGTCTGACGAAACACTCCCGCCGCCCATGTCATCCGCTTGTCCAGCATGGTGTCATGAAACATGAGGCCGACGTTGCGGCCGGGGGCGAATGTGTTGACCAAGCTCCGCTCCATGAAGGTAACGTAGTTGCTGCTCGTGAGCTCTTCGAGGCTGAACGGCTCCTTGAACTGCCCGACGCGAACGTTGCCGACAATCGGCACGTTCTTGAGGCCCATGTAGACATCCTTGAAATCCGCATCGCCACCCGCGAAGTCGTACTGGGCCTTGAAGATGATGTTGTCGTAGATGGTGCCGGAGAGGTACACCCGCGCCCGACGAAACTCGGTTCCATCGTCGATATCGGCGCCAATCCGGCGCTCCACATCATCGTCCTCGGCGAAATAGGCGTAGTCGTGCTGGATGCGACCTCCGATTTTCAGCTTGAATGCGCCCGCCATCGAGTCGAGTCGCAGACCGTCCTTCCAATACGGCCGAAGTGTGTCACCAGCACCGACCCATTTCTTGATCTTGGCCCAATCCTCGGAGTCGGCGGCTGGGGGGCGGTCCTCTTTGATCTCCTGAACGCTCTGCTCCAGTATCTCGACGCGGGCCGCCGTGCCGCCGGCGGATTTCGCCTCTTCCACATCAGCCAGACGCGACTCAAGCCGGTCAACTTTGTCGGCCAATAGGCGTACCAACTCCTCAAGCTCCCGCTCTCGCCCAGACGGCTCTTGTGCCGCAGCGAGACCGCTCGCCAGTATCAGAAATCCCGACACCACTACAGGGAAGATCCGGTTCACGTTCATACTCCCAATCGCTTGCCTCTGAAGGCGTCCGGTCAAGGGCATGCCGGCGCCACAACGGCCCGTCGCTCCGCCCCATCCACTCGCGCCAGAACGATACCGAACACGTGTTACGTCAATACAAAGCTGGCATGAAGATTGCGCAGAGAATCGCGGTAGTTTCCCCGGGCTTGCGTTGGCGGTTGCCGCCCAGCAATCTGTGAAATGCCTACTGGATTCCTCGGGGTCTCTGGGCCGGTAGGAAGCGGCCAAAGTCAATGGCGAGCTGGCCGCCCCAACTCAACGTTCGCTTTCCGCAGCGACGACTGAACCCGGTGGCCGGGCTATCCGTCACGACATTTTGCGCATTCGTACCCGAGCCGTCGCCATGCCGACTGTGTGCGGGCCGGGTCGAGGAAGAACTGTCACCGATTGACACCCGCACTGCCGCTAAGGCAATCTGGTCGCCAAAGGCATCCGGGTCTCTGCCCGGAAAACATCGCGCGGCGCGCAGGTGCTAGTCGTATCAGCACTTTCATATCCAGGGGCCGAGTTTGATCCCCGCCCGCAACGCGGACCGACCGGCGTTGCGTACCCGCCCGCGCAACACATTTACAGCACACTTCCACGACTCGTTGAGCCCTTCGAATGACGGCTCGTGGTTGGCACGATGTCACGCCGGCGACGTCGCACGCAATGGTGTCCATGAAACACTCAGCGTCCATGATGGTCTACGCGACCCACGAATTCGCCAGCCGGGCCACTCGCGTCGCGCGTCGGAAGTGTTGCCCCGTTCAGGCTCAGTTGGTGGCGCCCAGCATAGCACGGTGCTCGGCAGCCTTGCCGGGCTTACCCCAGCGGTCGTAAAGGCTGATCATTGCCGTGATCGCCGCCTCGGTCCGATCGTGATCTGCGCCGAGGGAGGTGGACAGAACCTGATGTGCTTCGCAGAGAGCACTCTGTGCATCGCTGAAGCGCCCGAGGCTGGTTAGACACCGGCCGTATTTGGTCAAGAACACCCCCGTGTACCAGTGATCTGCGGGCAGGGACTTGCGAGCGCCTTTGATCGCTACGTCGAACAGTGTGACGGCCTCTTCATAACGACCCATCTGCTGGTACAGGTCGGCTAGGTTGTTGGTCGAGACCAGCGTGTGGGGGTGGTCTTCGCCCAGCAGTTTGCGTTGCCCCGCAAGCACGCCGATGAAGAGTCGCTCAGCCTCTTCATATTGGTCGCTGTTCCTGCACAGTACGGCCAGGTTGTTCATGGTCTTCAGCGTGTCCGGGTGCTGCTCACCCAGCGTCCGCCGGCGCACTGCCAGGACTTCGCGCGACAGCGGTTCAGCCCGGCCGTATTCCTTTCTGCTGTTGTACACCTTGGCAAGGGAGTTCATGGACATGAGCGTGTCCGGATGCTCGTCCCCCAGTGTACTCCTACGAGTCTTCAAGGCCATCTCGTGCAAGGCTGCTGCTTCGTCGTATCGACCCTGAACCTCGTACAGATTGGCCAGGTTGCATTCGCAGGCCGCCATCTCGGCGTGCTCATCGCCGAACAACGCGCGCCGTACCTCAACGGACTCCAGGTACAGTCGCTCCGCTTCCTCATGACGCCCCACAGTGTGGTATAGCGTGGCTAGGTCGTTTGTGGAGACGGCCGTTTCAAAGTGGTCGTTGCCCAGCAGATCACGCTTGCCCGCCAGTGCCTCGGTGAAGAGCTCCTCGGCTTCGTCATAACGTGCGTGCCGCCTGTAGACCAGGGCTAGATCCTCCATGGCGTTCAACGTGTTGAGATGCTTGTCTCCCAATGTCCGGCGATAAAGCCTGACTGCCTCCTCAAGATGCGGTTCAGCCGCTTCGTACTCGCCAAGATATTCATAGGTCTTGCCCAAAGTGGCGTGAATGGACGCTTTGGTTTCCGGCTGGCCATCGAATCTGCCGGCAATCTTGTCGGAGGCGGCGTCGAGCACCTCGCGCATGGTTATGTCTCTGTTGGGCGTTCGCAGCGGCCCGGCGGCGGCGAGCAGGTCTTCATTGAGGAAGTCGTTAACCGCCTGGGCGATCCGCTCGGACCTGAGGGCACGATCACGCTCCAGAGTCACATTGACCAGCGCCGCACACAGCGCGACAAACGTCACCACCACGCTGGTCACCAGCGCCTGATTGCGCCTGGCGAACGTGCGTAGCTGGTACAGGGCGCTCGGCGGACGCGCCAGGATGGGCTGGTGTGCCAGGTAACGCCGGATGTCGCCGGCAAACTCGGCGGCTGACGAGTAGCGACGCGACTTGTCCTTTTCCAACGCCTTGACGACGATAGTCTCCACGTCGCCCCGCAGCCCCGACGCGGTTCGGGTCACCGAGCCAAGCCTGGACGGCTTCTCTTCGCGGATGATCCGGGCGGCCTCCGGTATCGATCGGTTGCGGACGTCGAGCGGCAGTTTGCCGCTCAGAAGCTCGTAGAGGATTACACCCAATGCGTACACATCGGAGCGCGTGTCGAGCAGCCTGGAATCCCCCGTCACCTGCTCCGGGCTCATGTACGGCACGGTGCCGATTAGCTGCCCGGTGTCGGTCTGCATGGTCATGGTCTGCACGTCGGCGTCGGTGGCACGGGCCACGCCGAAGTCCAGTACCTTTGGTTGGCCAGCCTCGTCGACCAGGATGTTCGCGGGCTTCAGGTCGCGGTGAATCACGCCTCGCTGGTGCGCGTGCTGTACGGCGTCACAGACGTTGGCGATTAGCTTGAGACGATCACGCATGGTGAGTTCCATCTCGGACGCGTACTCGCTCAGTGGCCTGCCGCGAACGAGTTCCATGGCGAAGTACGGATGGTGGCCCAGCGTCCCTGTTTCGCCGCCGAATTCGGCCATGCCCGCTTCGTAGATGCAGGCGATCCCGGGGTGCTGAAGCTGGCCCAGCGTTTCAGCCTCGTGCTGGAACCGGTGCAAGATGTTGGCCGTGGGCAGCCAAGTGCGAATGACCTTCAGGGCGACGGTTCGCTGTGGCTTGTCCTGCCGCGCTTCGTACACCACGCCCATCCCGCCCTCACCGAGCACGCGGACTATCTGGTAACGCCCGATTCGCTCCGGCAGTCCAGTTCCGGTGTCTCCGACGCCACCGGTCGTAGGCGTGAACACGGGCGTGCACATGAACTCTCCGATTCCCTCGGCGTCGATAGACAGAAGCCGTTGGACGACTGCGCGCAAATCCGCGTCGTCGGCGCAGTGATTGGACAGGAAGGCTTCGCGCTGCGATTCCGGGAGATCGACGGCCGACTGGAAGATATCCTTGGCCTTCTTGATCATCTCGGCGTCCATCGTCGGAAGCTCACCCACCTTTGGTTTCCGGAGTCGAAAGAAGAACAAAGAGAAACGTGCGGGCGAACCGCCACTCTCTTTCGACGGTCCGCGTGGACACGCCGAGGGTGGCCGCCGTCTCCTCGGTGGTCAGGCCGGCGAAGTAACGAAGCATGACGATCTTGGCCTGTCGCGGGTCGGCCTGCTCTAGCTGCGTCATGGCCTCATCGAGGGCGAGGACATTTTCGGAGGGCGGGTCGATGGCCGGCTCCATAGCATCGATGTCGATCCGCTTGCGACCACCGCCGTGTTTCTTGCTGGCTTTGCGCCGCGCCTGTTCGACGAGAATCCGGCGCATCGCCAGGGCGGCAGCGGCGAAGAAGTGTCCGCGGCTGTCCCAACTGGGGTCGCCGCCGATCAGCCGCATGTAGGCTTCGTGCACCAGGGCGGTGGGCTGCAACGTGTTGCCCGGCGGGGTCTTGGCCATTCTGGCGTGGGCGAGCTTGCGCAGTTCGGAGTACACCAGGGGCAGCAGGTCAGCGGCGGCCTGCGGATCGCCGTGGCTGGCCGCTCGCAGCATTCGTGTTACCGCTCCCGCCGGTGGTTCAGACATCGGGACAGAACTCCACTCTTTCGTGGCGGGCTCCCCGCCTGGATTTCGCATTGGACAATGGCGGACGGGTTGTCGCGAAGCCCCGCCGTCCGCGGTGGCAATGCCAGGGGGATTGTACCACAGGGCGGCGATTGGTTCAGGTGTGGAACAGGAAATGTACCGAGCGTTTTCGGCCGGTGGTCATGAACGACGAAACACACATCAATTCGAAGGGAAAAACGATGTCAGCGGTTAAGCGTGTGATCTGTTGTGCGGTTGTGGCCATCTCCGCCGCGCAACGCCCGGTCCTCGCCGGGGGCATGGCTGAGGCGTACTTCACCTACCAGGGGCAGCTCAAGGAGGCCGGGGTTCCGGTAAACGGCGCGATAAGCGTCATGTTCACCCTCTACAACGCCCCGGAGCTAGGCGACCAGATAGGCGCGGCGTATTGGCCTCTGGAGGGCGTGGAGGTGCTAAACGGGCTGTTCAGCGTCGAGGTGGACGTCATAACCTTCGGACCGGATGCGTTCAACGGAGACCCGCGCTGGCTTCAGATCGCCGTGGACAACGGCGGCGGATGGGTCGATCTCAGCCCGCGGCAGCCCATCACGCCGGCCCCCTACGCTCTGTACGCCTATGACTCACTCGGCGGGGGAGGCGGCGACTCTATCTGGTCCGCCTCCGGAGCGGACATCTACTACATCGATGGGCTTGTCGGTGTCGGGACGGAATACCCGTGGGCCCAGATGACCGTGATTGGTAACGCAGAAGTCGAGGAGGCCGTCTACGTCGAGAACTCGGGAAACGGTGTTTCAGCGGTACTCGGTGGGATGTCGGCCGCCGTCGAGGGCAATGCCGACGTGGGAGAGGTATCGGTGTCCGGGGTGGTCGGCAGGACGGACAGTATGGACCGCGCAGGCGTCTATGGAGCTAACTACTCCTTCGGCTCTGGGATCTGCGCCGGCGTTTGGGGCTACACACCCAACCCCAACGGGTACGCGGGTTACTTCGATGGTCGAGGCTACTTCACCGACGAGGTCGGTGTCGGCCGGATACCCACGACCAAGCTGGACGTGGCCGGCACGGTCAGGATGGACGGATTCCTGCTCACCGATTCCCCTATGGCAGGGTACGTGCTCACGGCGGACTCGACTGGCGAGGGAAGCTGGCAGCCCGGCGGCGGAGGCGGGAACTCGTACTGGACTATTGACGGTGAAGGCATCAACTACCAAGCCGGCCACGTTGGGATTGGCGCCGATAGCACCGGCCTTGCCGGCCTCAACGTGACGACCGGCGGCCAGCAGGCCATCCACGCCCACAATAGCAACGCGTCCGCTCAGACGTTCGCCCTCTACGCGGAGGCTGACAGCACCTTGGCCAGGACTATATTCGGTCGCGCGACGGCGCCGTCGGGGGCGACGGTCGGCGTTTTCGGGTGGTCAAACAGCCCGGATGGCTACGGCGTGTTTGGTCGTGCATCGGCCGAATCGGGGGCCGGCGTGGGTGTGCACGGCGAGTCAAGTAGCCCCAACGGCTTCGCCGGTTATTTCGAAGGCAGGGGGTACTTCAGCGGCAACGTGGGCATCGGTACCACGACGCCCGGTTCGCCACTGACGGTGAACGGGCCCATCGAGTCAACGTCCGGCGGAGTCAAGTTCCCCGACGGGACGACCCAGACCAGCGCAGCCACCGGCAGTGGCGGCGAGTCGCCGTGGCAGCAAGCCGACAGTGAGATCTACTACAACAGCGGCAATGTGGGGATTGGCACTACCAACCCCACTGTCATGCTGGACGTCGTTGGCGACATAAAGGTGGAGGGTTTCCGGCTCACGGACGCTCCGGATGCCGGTTTTGTGCTCACCTCCGATGCTCAGGGATATGGTTCATGGGAGCCGTCCAGCGGTGGTGACGATTCACTGTGGCAGCCGAACGGCAACGACATCTACTTCGACGTCGGCGATGTGGGTATCGGTGTCAGCAGCCCGGCCGCCGGCCTGCACCTCGCCGGCGGGCAATGGGACGTCGCCAACACCGAAGGCGACTTCAAAATTGGCAGCGGCACGTATCGGCTTAAGATGGGCGTCGCCACTGCCGGCGGCGGAGCGGGACACTGTCGCATATTCGCCGCCGGCCCCTCGTCCGAGCTGATACTCGGAGCCGGCGGACAGGATCGGCTGGCTGTCTCCGACACCAAGGTCGACGTCGACGGTCCGATCGAAGTGGACGGCTTCAAACTCACTGACACGCCGATCGCGGGGTACGTGCTCAAGTGCGATTCGTTGGGTAACGGTACATGGCAGCCGGGCGGGGGCGGAGGGGGCGGCGAATTCGACCTGCCCTACGAAGGCAGCGTGACCGTCAACGACGACGCCTTCAAAATCACCAACAGCGGGATGGGCTTCAGCACCCATGCAATCACCGGGGTCATTAGTAACGCGGGTTCCAGCGATGCGTCGGCGGGCTTCTTCAACGCGGTGGGCTCCGGCATTGCGGTCCATGCCGAGAGCGACAGCAGCACCACGATCTACGCACACAACTCAGGTAGCGGCAAGGCGTTTCATGGCTCTACCAACGGCAGCGGCGGGGGCAATTTCCGCTCCTCCATGAATGGGGGGTACGGAGTCAAAGGTGAAGCCACGAGCAGCGGAAGTTCCTCCGAGAACCGCGGCGGTTGGTTCACAGCCACGAACAGCTCCGGTGGCATTGGCGTTGAGGCCGAGGGCGATGCAGTAGGCATCAAGGGCAAATCGACGAACTCCGGAGGTGTCGGTGTAAGGGGGGAGGCCACGGGAGCCGAGAGCGTCGGTGTCTACGCAACATCACCGTACATCGCCGTGCAAGGCTCCAGCTCATACGAGGCGGGCCGATTCACCGGCAAACTCAGGGTTCGACGGGCCGGGAGCACCGATACCGTGTTCCTGGTCGACAGCGACGGAATCACCAAGGTGGACGTCTTGCAGATCATGGGCGGTGCCGACCTGTCTGAGCAGTTCGACGTCCAGAGCGATCAGAGGCGGGCCGAGCCGGGAATGGTGGTCTGCATCGACCCTGACAACGCGGGGAAACTCGTGGTCAGCGGCAAATCCTATGACCGCACGGTGGCTGGGATCATTAGCGGGGCCGGCGGGATCAAGACCGGCATGTTGATGGGACAACACGAGACCGTGGCCGACGGTGCCTATCCCGTGGCACTTACCGGCCGCGTCTATGTCTGGGCCGACGCCTCCAACGGGGCCATCGTACCCGGTGATCTGCTAACCACCTCCGAGGTCCCCGGACACGCTATGAAGGTGACCGACCACCTCAAGTCCCACGGCGCCACGCTGGGCAAGGCGATGACCTCCCTGGAAAGCGGTCGGGGGCTGGTCCTGGTTCTGGTGAGTCTTCAGTAGTCGCGGCAACACGCAGGAGGAATTTCCATGAGGACGTATGCTCGAATCCTAGCCGCCGCGTTGCTCGCGACGGTGACAGGTACGCTTGCCTCCCAAGGGCAACAGCAAGACGCTGAAATCCACGAAGCGTTTCCCATGCTTGTCCCGGTGGACCCAGCCGCCGTCGCGGTCGTCCCGTCCGCGCCGCTGGGCATCGAGATGGCGGACGCGTTTCAACCTGGGATCAACGTTCGTGACCTTGGCGAGTTGAGCTTCGAGGCCATCGCCGAGGCGGATCGGAGGTCGGCGGAGAAGTACGCCGACGTGACGCCCGGTCCGGCCCGCGTCGGTTTGAACCGCGCGATCGAGCCTAGTCCGCTCACCACGCATGATGCGCTGGTTGCGGAACTCGATGACAACGAGAACATTTGGACGCTCGCAATTCAGTCGCCCGGTGCTTACGGCATTCGCCTGCACTTCGCGGGCTTTGACGTTGGCGACGCATCGGTGATCGTCTATGCGGATGCCCCGGCAGGCCTGATCGTCCGCGGACCGTACACCGGTTCGGGCGCGGACGGTGACGGCGATTTCTGGACGGCCACACTGCCGGGCGACGAAGTGTTCATCGAGATAGTCGGCGAGCGGGAGCCCGTGTTCGAGATTGCCGAGATTACGCACTTCGATCGCGACCCCGGCGGGTTCATGGGCACTGAACTGGATGATGGCCCGCCGCTGCTCGATTGCCATCTCGATGTGAATTGCCACGGCAGCGTGGACTGGTCGGCCAAGATGGCCACTGGTCAGATGAACTGGACCGATGGTGAGGGGAGTTACTCATGCACCGGGACCCTGCTCAACGACCTCGATGATGAGACGATAGTTCCATACTTCCTGACAGCCAGGCACTGCCTTCATACCCAGGCTGAGGTGGATACGCTGGAGGTGGTCTGGAAGTATCAGACGGACACCTGCGGCGACGTAGGCAGCGTGCCGTCCTGGCCAAGCCTACCCCGCAACGTCGGTGGGCTGCACCTGCGCAGCTACGACGAGAACGACATGGAGTTCATGCGGTTGGACGGGAACCTGGTTGGTGGCCTGGGCCTGGCGGGTTGGACCGAGAGCACAAGCTCCGCCCAGTACGGCGTGCACCATCCCAAGGGCTCTTGGAAGCGGGTCGTATTCCTGGAAGACGTCATCTTTGGATGCCCGACGTTCGATCCAACTGACTACGACTCCTACGACCAGGTAGACGGGTTGACCCAGGGCGGATCGAGCGGTTCGGGAGCCTTCAACGGTTCCGGGCAACTCGCCGGTCAGCTCTGGGGCATCTGCTCGGCGACGACCGATCCGAAGGATCTGAACTGTAGCAACATTGACAACTTCTGGACGGTCTACGGCGAGTTCGAAGAGAGCTGGAGCAAGATCGGGTGGTACCTCATCATCGGCGGGACGATGTATGTCGATCCGGCGTCGCAGTGCCCGATACCGCAGGGTACGGAGACGTGCCCACACGTTTCGCTCGAGACTGCAATCGACGCCGCCTGGGAAGAACTGCGGATCAAGATCCAGACCGGTTCGTATCCGGGCCCACTGTACTTCGATAAGCCGCTGACGTTCATGGCCATGAACGGGACCGTGACCATCGGCGCGGAGCCGTAAGTGACTCGCCGGATGAACGGGGCGCTGCCACATGATGGCACAACTGGAGACAAGAAATGAACCCTCTCGCACATAGCTCAGTGCGGACGTTAGCGGCGTTGTCCATCATCGCAATGGGTGCCGCGATCGCTGATGACTATACTCTCGACTGGCGAACGATGGACGGTGGCGGAGCGACGCGCAGCACCGGCGGCGCCTTTGCGTTGAGTGGGACAATCGGCCAAGCCGACGCCGGTGTGTTGGCCGGCGGACCCTTCACGCTCTCAGGCGGATTCTGGTTCGGGCAGGTGCGCTGCGACTGCAACTACGACGCCGGCGTCAACTTGCTGGACTACGTCGATTATCAAAACTGTCTATCCGGCCCCGGCGGTGGCCTCATCGATCCGGCCTGCGCTTGCTTCGACCTGGACGAAGACGATGACGTTGATCTGCACGACTTCAGCGCCCTGCAGGCAGCCGTCACCGGGTAGTGGGTCCTGCTCCGAGCGGGAGCCTCCAGGGGCGCAAACCCGCGCTCTGGTCGCAACGCGCGTTAGCACGCATGGCGCGTGGCGGTGGAGAGATACGTCGAAGGCGATGCACGGGGTTGTGCCTCCCGAAAACTCCGTCGCCCTTGTCAGGCAAGGAGTTACGTCGCGGGCTGAACGAGCTCGTTCAGCGTACGATGAACCCTCACAAACAGCGAATTGAGGGTGTCACATGGCCTTCGTGAACGTGCTCGCTTTCCTCCGCTCGTTGATGCGGACACACGCCGAACTTGCCGTCGAGAATCTCGCTTTGGGCCAGCAGCTTGCGGCCCTGCAGCACCGGTCCAAACGCCCACGGCTCCGCAAGCGAGACCGCATCTTCTGGGTATGGCTAGCCAGATTCTGGTCGAATTTGCGCTCCGCGCTGCTGATCGTCCAGCCAGAGACCGTGCTTCGTTGGCACAAGCAAGGCTTCAAGCTCTATTGGAGATGGAAGTCGCGATCCAGGAAAGCCGGCCGCCCGAGGATCGATGCCGAGATCCGCAAACTGATTCGGCGCATGTCTCGCGACAATCCGCTCTGGGGCACGCCGCGCATTCAATCTGAGCTGGCGCTGCTTGGCTATGCCGTGGCCGAGTCGACCATCGACGTCTACAGAATCCGCCTTCCAATGCCACCGGCGCATACATGGCGAACGTTCCTCGATAATCACGTTCGCGATATCGTGGCTGTCGACTTCTTCACCGTTCCCACCGCGATATTGCGCATCCTGTACGCGTTCCTCGTTCTTCGCCATGAACGTCGCACAGTCGCCCGCTTCAACGTGACAGCACACCCTACAGCACAGTGGACAGCCCAGCAGGTCGTTGAGGCCTTCCCGTGGGAAGAAGCGCCGCGATTCCTCATCCGCGACCGTGATGCCATCTACGGCCGTGAGTTTCGGGAGCGCGTCAAGAATACGGGCATCGAGCAAGTCGTCACGGCCTATCGCTCGCCATGGCGAAGCCCATTCGTCGAGCGCCTGATGGGCTCGATTCGGCGCGAGTGCCTGGAGCACGTCATCGTACTGAACGAACGGCATCTCCGGCGCATTCTCTCCTCATACTTCGCGTATTATCACGAGGCTCGGACACATCTTTCCC
The DNA here is from genome assembly GCA_029260155.1 of Phycisphaerae bacterium. Taxonomy (GTDB): domain Bacteria; phylum Planctomycetota; class Phycisphaerae; order UBA1845; family UBA1845; genus OFTM285. The sequence goes on from JAJDDU010000341.1 coordinate 13,523, forward strand.
TGGAGTGCAACTCGCCTGTTCCCCGCGAGATCGAGCCGCCTGAGCGTGGCAAGGTGATCGCGATTCCGCAGGTCGGCAGCTTGCATCATCGGTATCGCCGCGATGCTTGACCGCTGAGATTCATTGGCTGGTACGGGACGTCCCGGGTCGGCGTGCGCAACCACCCCAGATTCGACCGCTCTCCGCAGCGATGCACTCCGTGGACGCGGCGTATTTGTCGCTCTCGGCGGCCCGTCTCCCCGCAAATCCGTCACCGGGCAGGTTCGTCTCCGCCTGGATGAGGTTTTCGGGAACTACAACTCGTGCTTGATCATCAAACATCGGCACCTCAAGCCACTGGAGCTCCGTCGCCTCGGCGTCGGCCCTCACCTTGGACGGGGTCGATGTCGAGGCGATGGAGCGGAAGGGGCGCCCCCTGGCAGCTCCAGAATCGAGGCCGAGCGCCCCCCCCAGGTCATGCGAACATCTACCCAACAAACTAACCCTGGGGGTGGATCAGGAAACGGGGTGAAGGTCAAGCCGGAAAACTAACCCCGCGACTGGTACAGAAATCGGGGGCGGGCCAGTAAGTCTCTTGTTGACAAGATCTGCGGAGTATTCAGGAGGGGCAATCTGGTTTGCGCACTGACCGGAATCGAATCTAGTGTTCCCCTTGATTCTGTACCGAAGCCTGGTGCCGCACCCGAACTCAGAGTGTCAGATCGCTGCCCGGCGACCGACGGATGGGTCGATTGAGCTTTTCAGGATGGACAGCCCCCGAATCGCTGGCTGCGCCAGCCACAGCCTTCGAGGACGTGTTGATCGAAGTTCTCCGTGATGGGGCCGAGCGGCTGTTGGGCCAGGCTGTCGAGGCCGCATCCGGTGGCAACGCGAGTTCATCCGGGACTGCGCGCCGGATTTCAGTGTCGCGCGGTATACTGATGTCTGGTCGAACGCAGTGGTTTGCATCCGACGCCGGGTGGGTCGTTACGTTCGTGTCCATTTTGGACTCGCGTTGCGCGGCCTACCACCACGGTCGACCGATCTGTGGCATGGCATAGGGAGGAGCAGAATGACGTCACATCGACTCAACTCAGGGTATCGCCTCCTCTAGCGCTGTTGGTGTTGGTGTTCAACACACAGGCTCGAGCGGACGTCGGGCCGCCGGTGGAGATCAAGATGTCAGTAGGCTCGCGGCAGGCCGTATCCAACCAGGAATACGCCGGTGCGTTCGAGGTACGCGTCTTCAAAGCTGGCACGCTGGCAGACTTCGAACTCTACGGTGCTGGCTGGAACATGAAGAGCGTCGACCTGCCCGGTACACCGCTGGCCGCCCGCCCGAGTGTGGTGCGGATAGCCTTCACCGCGATTCCAGCCGACGCCGACCGGCCGATCGGCCTGTCGCTCACCTGGAACGGCCGCCGGGTCCGGCAGGCGTATGAAATCGGGCCGTCCTACTTCGCGCGTGCCGGCAAGCCGTACCTATCGGCCCGCGTGCCCGGCACGAACGCGACCGTCGGCGAGGAAATGAGACGCAGACCAACCCCTGTCGGCGAAACAAGCCCATCGGTCTTCGATGGTGCGCGCGATCAATACCACTTCGTCGGTCGCATCGTCTATTCCCGCCCGGGACGCGATCTCAGCAACCCGCCGGACGGGGATTTCGATGACCCCGAGGATATACCTCCGACCCTGGTCGGGGCGGACACGATCGACGTTCGCGTTCTGGACGAGGACGATCTTGACACCGAGGAGATGTGGTCCTGGTACACGGATGAAAACGGCTACTTCGATACTGGGGCGTTCAGTTGGGATGACGGTGGTGATGTCCCTGATCTGATTCTGTACTACGAAACTGAGGTTACCGGTGTCGTCGACGTTACCGACAACAGTGACGGCGAATGGACATACACGTTTGTAACGGACGAAATCGAGGACTTCGAAGGTAGCTACCACGATTTCGGGAACCAATCGCCGGCGGACAACAGCCTGCACCCGGCGCTGCACATTTTCAACAACGTGGTCCGGACGCGCCGGTACATCGAAGAGACGCCGGCCTACCTCATGCCCGAAGTGCAGGTTGAATGGCCCGACAACAGCGAGGGAGACAACGCGTGGTATGAGTATTGGACGGACGAGATTCACCTGAGCACGTCGCGGCAGTGGCGCAATGACACGATCAGCCACGAGTATGGCCACCATTTCATCTATTCGACGTACGATCCTGACCCGCCCGAGGTCGCCTACTGCAACGAAATCTGCGATCCGGACTATCCCGACGTCTGCAGTCACTGCATGTGGTGTCAGGAGACCGACCATGATGCTTGGAACGAGGGCTTTCCAAACTGGCTGGCGGACATCGTGACGCGCGACCACCCCGACCGCTACACACACGAACCGAGCGGCGTGCCGTTCGTTCCGCTGTACACGCGATCGCAGGAATCACTCGGAACCTGTGACGGCGTCGCCGCCGACGTCCTGCTGACGGAGGGTTACATCGGTGCCCTGCTGCGCGACATGGAGGACCAGACACAGGACAACCATGATGACGACGCCATCTTCGACATGATGTGCCTGGGCCCCAACGACATCTTCCATGTTGTCGTGCAGTACCAACCGATCACCGTTCGGGGTTTCATCGGCGCGTTCCTGGCCGCGCGCCCCGAGCATACGGGCGATTTCTGGCCGACGGCATTCAACGTCGGCGGGGCACCGTACGTGTCTGGCTTCCCGGCTGACACGCAACCGCCGGGCGCGGTGCTCGCCTGCAGTTCGCCCACCCACCCTCCCGGTGAGGGCGGCTCGCGGCCATGCATCACCTTCGAATGGTGGCTGGCACAGGACGACGCCAGCGGGGCGTCGGAATACAGTTTCCTGGTCACGACCGACCCGGCCGGCGAGGAGCCCGACGAGGTTGCGGAGACAGTCTGGGGAACGGACACCTGCAGCGTCACCGGCGAGGCGCCCGCGTGGGATTTGGGCGAATTCTACTTCTCCATCAAGGCCCGCGACAACGCAGGCAACTGGGCGAGCGAGTGGTCGACGTTCGGTCCGTTCGAAGTCATCGACTGCAACGACACCGGCGTGCTCGACATCTGCGATGTCAGTTGTAATGCTTTTGGTACCGGATCATGTCAATCTCCGCCGGACCGTTGCGTCGGCGAGCCCGGGTGCGGCTCATCCAGCGACTGCCAACCCAACTGGATCCCCGACGAATGCGACATTGCCAATGGCACTAGCGAGGACTGCAACCTCGACGGCAGACCCGATGAGTGTGAGAATATGTTCCACTGGGCTGGCGAAAGCGGATCGTGGCATAGCGGGCTCAACTGGCTCGAGGGCATAGAGCCCGAGGAGTTTCCGAGCGTGTGCATTGATGTGCCCGGCGACCAAACCGTCTACTACACGGAAGGTGAATCCTACCTCATCAGCCTGGCATGCCGCGAGAATCTACACATCGACGGCGAAACCTCCCCGCCTCCGGACGTCACGATTGTCCTCCCCTCGTGGGTGGAAGGCGATCTGAGGCTCAGCGGTCAGAACCATGTGTTGCAGGTGAACGAGCGCCTCGACATTGCCGGGCAGTTCAACTGGACCGGCGATGGCGAACTCACCGGCCCCGGTACCACGTACGCCAACGGCGGCACAAGCACCTCCGGCCTCGTGTACCTGGACGATCATCATCTCATTCTCGATGGCAACAGCGCGTCGGTCGGAACCGGCCGCATCGAGTTCCCCGGAGCCTCGACGTTCGAAATACGACCGGGGTCGTCCTACGAGCACCAGGGTGGCCACTATTTTTTGAACGGTGGCTCAAGCGGCGACTACTTCACGAATGCCGGTACGCTGATTAAGTCCGTGAACCCGGGGGACAGCCAGATCCGCGCGTACACGCAGAACGATGGCCTGATTCACGTGCAGACTGGCAAGCTAACCTGCTACTATGGTGGGAGCAGCAGCGGCGCTTTCCTGGGCGATCCGGGAACCACGCTCGAGTTCCGCGGCGGGCATGCATTTCTGGCCGATTCCAGCGTTGTCGGCGATTCCGTGCGCTTTCCGCATGGCGGCCATACGGTCTATGGAACGTATAACGTCACGACCTCAACCACCTGCGACGCTTACGTGGTGAACTTCACCGAAGAAGCCAACATCATCAGCTATGGCCCGACCTTCCACGTCCAGGATGGAACCGTCAACTTCGATGCCATCATCGGCGGGCCGGTTCATTTCGATACGCTTGACATCCGCCCGACCGATGGCATCGCGAATTTCAACAGCGGCGACCCGGTGGAGATCACGGACCTCATCATCGGCCGGGGTATGATCCAGAGCGTTGGCGACATCACGATCACCGGGTCGCTCACCTGGAACGCCGGAGGCGACTTTGCGGGACCGGGTACCGTACACGCCAATTGTGACGTGCTGGTGAATCCAAACGGCGACCAGAAAACGCTCAGCAGTTGCACCTTCAACAACGCGGCCACGGCCACCTTCCTGGGCGGGATTAACCGGAGCAGCTCAGTGTTCAACAACCTCGCAACCGGGGTGATGGACATCCGGGCCGATGTCGGCGTCTTCAACAACGCCTTCAGCGATCCATTCAACAACGCCGGCACGGTCATCAAGTCCGCCGGCACCGGCAGGGCCACCTTCAGGGCTGTCACCACGAATACGGGAACAATCGACATCCAATCCGGCAAACTCAGTTTCACCGGATCGTATGGCGGCGGTTTCATCCAGACTGCCGGTCAGACCGTGCTCAACGGCGGCAACCTCGAGATAACCGGGAACGCATCGCTTCAGTTCAACGGTGGCCTGCTGACCGGTGATGGAACGATCACCGGCAGGGTCCACCACGCGGCCGGCACCGTGGCGCCGGGTCTGCCGGTCGGACACCTCGCCATCGCAGGAACCTACACGCAGCAGGCCGGGGCCGTGCTCGACATCGAGTTGAGCGGCACGGCGACGGGCGAATTCGACACCATGTCATGCGCCGGCAACGTGTCGCTGGACGGCGACCTGGCCGTTACGTTCGTTGTTCCGTTTGAGCCCGTCCAGGGCGACACCTTTGTCGTCCTGGAGTCCACGGATACGCTGGCCGGGACATTCGACAACGTCAGCGTCACGAACCTGCCGACGCACATGATTCTGGACGTGGATTCATCAGGAGACGCTGTCACTCTAACGGTAATCGGCGGCGATTGTGACTCCAATGGTGGGCTCGACCTCGATGACTTCTCGTGGTGGGCAGGCTGCATGCAAGGTCCAAACAACGACGCGGGCGCCGGCTGCGATTGTGCCGACTTGGACAACGACGGCGATGTCGATTTGTTGGACTTTGGCGCGTTCCAAATGTGGTATGGCGAATAGGCTGGCGATCACAGCGCCATAGAATCGCGGCGAAGACGAGCTGAATTCCGCAGAGGATGTTGAGCCAGTAGATGATCAGGGCTTGGAGGAGTTCAGATGCAGCGACATTTATCTACCCGTAGCGTATCATTATTGGGTCCAGCCCGAATCGGACCGAGGTTTCCGAGTCCGAGTTAGAACGCGGGCTTGATTCTCGTCTTGAGCATGTCCCAGATCATCGTGGACAGTTTGCAGTGCTATCCACCACGACATTCTGCACTTTCATGCGCGAGTTCTCGCCACTCGGGCTGAATGCGGGCCGGATCGAGAACGAGCTGTCACCGATTGGCACCTGCACCGCCGCCGGGGCGATCTGCCGCTCAATACACTCGCTTTTCTGCTCGGTGACATCGCGCGGCGCGCTGGTGCCCCGTGGCATCGCTTGACATCCCTCATTGGGCGTCACGTCCACAAGGTGCTTGCGTCGAATCAGATCGTGTTCGTCCACCGTCAACATTTCCTGCCTCCCTGCATTTGCCACCATTGCCAAATACAGGGTAAGCCTTGTCGCGGTGGCTCAAAACTCGATGCGCGGAAACCTATCCAACCGGCTCAATATTCAATGGGTGTTTCCACTAGCTTCCCAAGCTGGACGTCGGCGGTTCACAGGTGTCCGCGTCCCGCAGACACATCCTCCGCTCTATGTCATGCTCCGCGAATCCGGTTCGGCACGTTAGGCCGCGTTGAACAGACTACCGTCTTGGCTACCGTTTTGCGCGGCGAATACCGCGTCTGAACGCGAGAAAACGCTGCACAATGCGCCAGTTTGCGAATCGGGCGTCTGATGGTAAGATGCTGAAAACAAAGGACTTCCAGGCTTTTCGGCGGGCCCGGAACCTCGCCTGTTAACCGCTAGTGTAGTGTTTCATGTTGATGGCATTTTATCCAAGACGGCTCGTGCGCGGCGGAC
>JAJDDU010000342.1 GCA_029260155.1 Phycisphaerae bacterium
GCATTGCTGTCGCTTCTCGATCTGTACCTAACTCCTTTGCAGATGCAGGTACAGTCGGCTTCGGACATCGCGGATCGCCTCGATCGCGAGTTTGGCGACGTCGTAGTCGAATCCGGCGACGTGGCCTCACGTGTCGCGGAGCGTCGCGCGCTGATCGACCCGTCGCTGGTCGCGGCACACTCGGCAGCGATGACGCTCACGCCGTTTACTGTTACCCAACGGTTGGCCTATCGGAAGCCACCGCAGGAGGACGCGCTTGGCCTGGTTGGGGTTCGCGGTGTGCCGTCGGAATCGCAGGCGGAGCGCATGCTGTTGTTTTCGCCGCCGCGCACGTTGCGATCGTATCTGTTGGCGGACGGCTCGATCGAATGGGAGTCGGAGCTCCTGTTGCGTCACGACTTCGCGTACGGCGGGGCCGCGCGAACGGCCACTCCCACGGTCCGGCAATTCGAGCAGCGCACCGCGATGACGGACGGACAGACGGCGATCGTCAACAGTCACCGAGGAATTCACGCTGTCGGCGTGATGACTGGTCTGAGGCTGTGGGCAGAGCCGTTCGAGGGCGGCGCGTTCTTCGGTGACCCGGCCTTTCGCAACGACTCGACGGATGTCGGTGATGGGCGGGTAGCCTACTTGTCTGCACCGCGGACGCTGATGGTGAGAAGGGTGGTCGATGGCAGACTCGTGTGGAAACGGAACATGCGGTCTGAATCCGTCGGTCCGGTTCGCGTGCGGGGGGACTTCGTGCTAACGGCCGATCCGAATCTGAACACGATTCACGTGTTCAGCCTCAACGGCGGCGAACAGCTTTGCGAACTTAGGTTCCGTCAGCCTGCGAGCGATGATGGAGTGATCGTGCCCATCTCGTACCACGACGGCGTGCTGTGTGGCCCGGACGGGCGCGCGATCGTGGGGTACAATGCGCGAACCGGAACGCGTTTGTGGTCGCTGCCGCTGACGGACTATCCCTCGGCGATGTTCGAGCCGGTCGAAGGGCGTTTGGTCGTCAGTGTGGCCGACGGTCACCATTGGTTGGTGAACACCAAGAGCGGGGATATTATCTTCGAACAGCAGTACGATGCATTGGTCGGCGGCGCGCGCGCGGGCGTGCTTGAGTCGGGCGTGCTCGTGTTGGCTGGTCTTGAGGATACGGCGGAGGGCGAGCTTTGGCATCTGATGGGCGTGAATCCCGATCCGTCCGTCGCGGGCAGCATTCTCTGGCAGCGTGACCTTCTCGGCCTGACGGCTGGTCCGCAACTGCGTATCGTAGACGGCGTTATCCCCATGGTCGCCCTGTTGCGGGATGAGACCGTGGTGCCGGTTCCGGAGGGTCGCCCGCCTCCCTCGATCCACTACCGCCAGGCGGTGGTGTTGATCGATACACACAGCGGCGAATACATTGGGGAGCCGGTGTACGCAGACCTGTTCAGCGTGCGCCTGACGGGGGACATGGCGGTCTGGCCGGGAAGACTCGTTTTGCAGACGAACAAGACGGTCATGACGCTTGAGACATTGCCGATACCGGGCAGACCCCGCGGCGCCGGCGGAGTGGATTGAATCATGCCAAGTCATCATGACCTCATTTCCAAACGAACCTTGCCGCTGTTTGCGGCCTTGCTCGTCACGGCGGCGCCTGCGCTTGCGGAAGCGCCCCTGCCGAAACACATCACGCCCAAAGCCGAGGCGGCGATCGGCCGAGGATTGAAGTACCTGGCCCGAACGCAGGGGCGAGACGGTGCGTGGCGTAATCAAGGGCGGTACGGACGCTACCCGGTGGCGATGTCGGCGCTCGCGGGCACGGCGTTGTTGATGGACGGCAACACGACCACGCAGGGTCGCTATGCGCCCAACATCGATCGAACGACGAAGTACCTTCTGGACTCGACCACGCCGACCGGGTTGATTTCGCGCGGGCAAGAGGATTCCCGACCGATGTACGGCCACGGGTTCAGCATGTTGTACTTGAGTCAGCTCCTTGGGATGTCCGAGGATGCGGAGCGCGATCAGCACATAAAGCGTATGCTCAATCGCGGCATCGATCTGACCGCCCGGGCGCAGAGTCGTCTTGGCGGGTGGATCTATCAACCGACTAGCGGCGGGGACGAAGGATCGGTGACCATCACGCAGGTTCAGGCATTACGTTCGTGTCGCAACGCGGGGCTGGCGGTCAGCAAGGACGTGATCGACGATGCGATGGGCTATCTTGAGCTCTCAATGAACAGCGATGGCGGCATCGCGTACCGGGCCAACAATCGTGGGCCTTCGCGTCCGGCGATCACCGCCGCCGCCGTTTGTTGCTGGTTCAACGCGGGCGAGTATGACAACCCGCTCGCCAAGCGCGCGCTGGCGTTTGCGAAGGACAACGTACACGTCGGAGCGCAGGGTGGGCACTGGTACTATGCTCACCTCTACCTCGCTCAGGCGCTGTACCTTGAGGGCGGCGAGGACTGGGACGATTACTTCCCGCGAATGCGCGATCGGCTGCTCAGGATGCAGTCCGAGGACGGCTCTTGGCCGGACACGACCGTCGGGACGGTCTACGGCACGTCGCTCGCTTTGATCGTCTTGCAGTTGCCGTACAACCAGTTACCGATTATGCAACGATAGGCCGTGAGACGGCGACGAAAAGAAAACCACGGAATCCGAGAACGAATATGAATGACAGTCTCGAACATCCCACCAACGACGGCACGCCGTCAAGCAGCGATGCCGCGGAACTGGCAGCGGTGGAACGGCTCACCAACGGATACAAGAGAATCCGCACCGAGATGGGCCGCGTTATCGTAGGCCAGGACGAAGTCCTCGACCAACTCTTGGTGGCCATCCTGTCGAACGGGCACGTGATTTTGGAAGGCGTTCCCGGTCTTGCGAAGACACTGATGATCTCGACGGTGGCGCAGTGCTTGGAGCTTTCCTTCAACCGCATCCAGTTCACGCCCGACCTGATGCCCTCGGATATCACCGGCACGGAGGTCATCCAGGAGGACAAGAGCACCGGACAGCGGGCGCTCAAGTTCATCCCCGGGCCGATCTTCGCGCACGTGATCCTGGCCGACGAAATCAACCGCACCCCGCCGAAAACGCAGGCTGCCCTGCTGGAAGCGATGCAGGAGCGACAGGTCACGGTCGGCAACGAGCGTCACGTTCTGTCACAGCCGTTCTTTGTGCTGGCCACACAAAACCCCATCGAACAGGAAGGTACCTACCCGCTTCCCGAAGCACAGCAGGACCGCTTCATGTTCAAGGTGTTCGTGGACTATCCCTCATACGATCAGGAATACGAAATCGCCGAGCGCACGACGTCGGGGGTGTCGGAATCGGCGGGCGCGGTCTTCAAGGGCGAGGAGATTCTGGAGTTCCAGACACTCGTGCGGCGCATCCCGGCTGCTCCGGACGTGATTCGTCACGCCCTGGACCTCGTGCGCGCGACGAGGCCACGCGCCGAGGGCACTCCGGAATTCGTGACCAAAATGCTCTCATGGGGCGCGGGTCCGAGGGCGGTTCAGTCTTTGATCATCGGCGGCAAGGCGCTGGCGGCGCTGCGCGGGCGGTGTCACGTATCGATGGACGACGTACGCGATCTTGCCCGCCCGGTGCTGCGACATCGCATCGTAACCAACTATTCAGCCGAAGCGGAGGGATTCACGACGGACAAGGTGATCGAACAGCTCTTGGACGTGATTCGCCCCAACGAAACCGATGTGATGCGCCATGAGCGATTCCAAAAACTTCTTTCAGCCTGACGTTCTCTCGAAGATATCGCGACTTGAGCTGCGCGCTCGTCGGGTGGTCGAGGGGTTTGTTAACGGACTGCACAGAAGCCCCTACAAGGGGTTCAGCGTCGAGTTCGCAGAACACCGGCAATATGTCCCAGGCGACGACGTGCGCCACCTGGACTGGCGCGCGTATGCCAAGACCGACCGCCTGCTGATCAAGGAATATGAGGTCGAGACGAATCTGCGGACACACATGGTGTTGGATTGCTCGCGGTCGATGGCCTACCCCGAGCATCCGGACACGGACCGGATGACGAAATGGCAATACGGTGCGACGACGGCGGCGTGCATCGCGCACCTGTTGTTGCATCAGCAAGATGGAGTCGGCTTGACGCTGTTCGATGATCAGATTCGCCGGCGGTTGCCGGTGTCATCGAACCGAGCGTCACTTGTCGGGTTCATCCGCAGTCTCGAAGAAACGACGCCCGACAATGCGACGGATACCAAGACGGTCTTTCCGCACCTCGCCGAACAGTTGCCGCGAAGGGGAATGGTCGTCTTGATTTCCGATTTTCTGACCGACTTCGACGACATCGTGAACGGTTTGCAGCGGCTGCGTTTTGCTCAGCACGACGTGATGGTGTTGCACGTCTTGGACCGCGACGAGCTGGAGTTCCCCTTTACCGATCAGACGCTGTTCGAGGGACTTGAAGAAGTCGATACCGAGATTCGCACCGACCCGCAGTCGCTGCGCGCCGCGTATCTCGAAGCTGTGCAGGCATTCATCAGTCGCCTGCGCGCGGTCTGCCTCGATCACGCCATAGACTATGAACTGTTGAGCACAGCCGATCCACTGGACGTGACGCTGTCGCGATACCTGGCCAACCGATTGCACCGGCAAAGAGCAACAGCGTGAGGGAACAAGGGAACGAAGGAACAAGGGAACGAGGAAACGGGGTGGCCCATCTCTTTAGAGGTGGGGGACGAGATTCAAACGTCAATCGAGTCCATCCAACGCTGATAGCTGAAGGCCTTCTTGAATCATGAACGGAATCTCATCGGGACTGCTGGCTGCGTTTGTCTGGCCTGCCCTTTTCTGGGGCGGGGCGGGCGCGGTGAGCGTACCGATTCTCATTCATCTGCTCGCACGGCGGCGATTCAAGCGCATTCGCTGGGCGGCGATGGCGTTTCTGCGGATGGCTGAGCAGCGGAACCGCCGCCGCGTGCGGCTTGAAGACTTCATCCTGATGATGATGCGCTGCTTGGCTGTCTTATTGCTGGCCATGTTGATCGCTAGGCCCTTCTTTCGCCCGGAAGGACTGGCTGCACTCCTCGGCGGATCGGAGAGAACCGAGCGGATCTTCGTGATAGACGATTCGTTCAGCATGGGGTACGCCTCGGGCGACGACACGGTGTTCGATAGGGCCAAGCGCGGCGCGACGCAACTCATCGATCTGCTCCGTGAGCAATCGCCGCGCGATACGGTAACCGTCTTGCGAACGTCGGCGATCGACGCACCCGTCGCCACCGGGGTCTACCTCGATACCCGGCTAACAGAGGATCTCAGTGCGCGGCTTGAGGGAATGACCGTGTCGCAACACGCGCTCTCGCCGCGGGACGTTTTTCAAGCGGTGCGTCGGCTTCTCGACGAGCGGACCGATGCAGTCAACATCGCGGTGTACGTCCTCAGCGACTTTCAACGCGTGAACTGGATCGCGCCCGACGGGCAAGGCGACGGCAACTCCAGCCCGATCGCCCCGCTGGCTGAGTGGCAGGGTCGGGACAAAGAGCTCAACCTCATCCTCGTGGACGTGGGCGATGATCGTGCCCGCAACCTGTCGATCGCGAATCTCTCGTCTCGACGTAGCCGATTCGTCGCTGCGGTCGAGGAGACGATCGTCGCCACCGTCGCAAACCACTCGGACCGCGCCGCCGAGGCGCTAAACCTGGAGGTCTTCGCAGGCCCTTCGCCGCAGCCGACGGTAACGGTCGAGCGTGTCGGTGAGGGCGATACGCTCGACGTGTCGGTGTCACTTGCGTTCGAGCGCCCAGGGTGGAATTGGACGCGCGTCGTGCTGCCCGGCGACGCGCTGCCGATCGATGATACCCGGACGCTCGCTGTGCAGGCCACCGAAGCGGCGCGCGTGTTGATCGTGAACGGCGAGCCGTCGTCGGATGCGTTTCGCGACGAAGTGACACTGCTTGTCACGGCATTGCGTCCTTCGGGCGAGGTCTTCAGCGGCAACGAACTGGAGGTCATCGACGAGACAGAACTGGAGGATGTCGAGCTCTCAAACTTCGACGCCGTGTTGCTGGCCAACGTCTATCGCGTCAGCGAAACGGCTACAGCCGCCATGGAGGCGTTCGTTTCCGGCGGCGGGGGACTTGGCCTGTTCCTCGGAGATCAGGTCGACCCGGATTTCTACAATGCGACCCTCTACGCCGACGGCTTGGGTCTGCTGCCGGCGCGACTCACGGAACGCGTTGCCCCGGCCGTGGCAACCCAATTGGTGGCCGACGATTATCTCAACCCGGTCGTTCGCGTGTTCGCCGGGGCGGACAATCCGCTCGCTTCGCTGATCCAGTTCGAGCAGTATTTCGCAACATCGCTCCCAGCGCCGACCGATGGGCCGGAAACCGGACCCACACTCGGTCTGCCCAAGGTCATCGCCCATTATGCAGACGGCAACGGTACGCCCGCGATCATCGAGCGGTCCTATGGCCAGGGGCGCGTGGTCATGTTGACGTCCAGCTGCGACCAGGAATGGAACGACTGGGGCAAGGCTCCGAGTTACGTCGTGTCCATTTTGGAGTTGTCCCGTTACCTCACCCGAGGACGTGGAATCGCAAACGACCTTGTGGTCGGCGTGCCGATCGAGTTTTCGATCGATCCGGACACGTACGCCGACGACGTCCGCGTGCGTACACCCGCATACCCAGCTGAGCAAGAGATCACGCTGACCGCCGCCCCGATAGAAGACCGTTCAGGCTTCTGGGTTCGCTGGGACCAGACGCCCACAAGCGGCTTGTACCGCTTCGTCCTAACGCGACAGACCGGTGAGCAAGAGTCTCGCGCCTTCGCCGTGAACCTGGACCCAGACGAGAGCGATCTGCGCCCCGCATTGGAGGCAGACCTCAAGGAATCGCTCCATGAAATGGACGTACATTACGTTGCGGGACTCGAATCACTCGGCAGCGTCGGCGACGACGCACGCCGCGAGTTTTGGAAAACGCTGCTGATTGCCGCGTTTGTAGTGCTCATGGGCGAGCAGTTATTGGGTTGGTGGTTCGGGCGGCGGACATAGAGGAGAATTCAGAATTGAGGATGCCGGATTGAGTTCCAGTTCATGATGCACCTAATCGCTCAAGCTTCTAGGGTGACGGAAGAGCGGCGCTTCGAGTTCGCGGCGCTTCCGGACGGGTGGGCGGCGCTCGCGGCGTTCGCGGGCGTTGTGATCGTGTGTTGCGCGGTGGTGTGGTTGTACCGCACGGAAGCGCGGCGCGGGGCGTCCATGACCGCACGCATGCTCCTGGCCACCGTGCGTTGCTTGGTCATCCTGGCGCTGGTGGCGATTCTCGCACAGCCGGTGTGGGCAACATACCTTCATCGCTGGATCGATTCCTACTGCATCGTCCTGATCGACGACTCAGCCAGCATGGACCTGCGCGATCGCTACAGCGATCCGGAGTCCGTCGCGCGCGTCGCGACGGTAATGGCTCCGGAACTCGATTTCCCAGTCCGCCGCGCCGACATCGTCTCGCAATTGTTGAGTCGGGACGATCAACGCCTTCTCGAGGATCTGGCGGCGCACAACCGCGTCAAAGTCTACACCTTCAGCGATACACCGGAACTGGTATCCACCCTCGCCGCCCAATCAGAGCCCGGAGCGCAAGCGACGGGTCAGCCCACAACCGATCCCCCGGCAAAACAAAGTGTCAATACGGACTTCCCCGCCCAAGGCCCCGCCACCAACGTGTCGCGCGCCATCCACCGAACGACCGAATCTCTCGGTGGCGCGCCGCTTGCGGGCGTCGTCCTTTTCACCGACGGCGGGATCAATCAGGGCGACGCCGTCGAAGCGATCGCCCAGTTTGTTGAAGAGCAGGGCATCGGGCTGCACATCGTGGGAATCGGCGACGCATCCCCACCGCGAAATGTCCGCGTGACCGATCTGATTGCGCCGGAAAACGCCTTCAAAGGTGATCCATATTCGCTGACAGCCCACATCAACACGCAGGGCATGATCGGCGAGTCGATGGTGGTGCGGCTGTTCGAGGACAGTTCCGCAGCGCCGGTGGAGACACGCTCGGTATCGATTTCCGCCGACGGACCGATCGAACCGGTCGAGTTCAAACGCACCAAAGAGGCCATCGGGCGATTGGCCTACCGTGTCGAGGTGACGCCCCGTTCCGACGAGAGCGTGGCCGACGACAACAGCAAGCAACGCGTGGTCAACATCATCGACGAATCGATGCGCGTGCTCCTAATCTCCGGCAGTCCGAGCTGGGAGTACCGCTACGTATCGCGATTGCTAACCCGCGACCCCACGTTTGACCTGAGCTGCTGGCTTCAGATGGCGGACACCGACGCGGTGCGCGACGGCAACACGATCATCGACGCCCTGCCCGCGTCGCCGGAAGAGCTATTCGTCTACGACGCCATCCTCATGCTCGATCCAGATCCCGCAGAGTTCGGCCCCGGGTGGGCTCGATCGGTCAAACGCCTGGTGGCTGAGCATGCCGGCGGTATCGCCTACTGCGCCTCTCGCAAACACACACCACAATTTATGCGCGATCCAGTCGTGCGCGACATCGTGCAATTGCTGCCGGTCACGCCCGACCCGGAGGCGGATCTGATCCTCAATCGCCTCGGCCACTATCAAACCCGAAGCTGGCCAATCCAGATCGAACCCGGTGCGTTGAGCCACCCGATACTTCGCGATCGCGATACGGGCGGCGGGTCAACCGATCTCTGGCAGGACATGCCCGGTACCTATTGGCATTACCCCGTGCTGCGCGAACGATTGGTGGCCACCGTCTTGATGCGTCACGGGAACCCGCAGATGCGCAACGCATTCGGCAACCACGTGCTGTGTGCAGCGCAGTTCGTCGGCGCGGGACGTGCGGCGTTCGTCGGCTTCGACAGTACGTGGCGATGGCGGCGCACCGGCGAAGCGCAGTTCAACGCGTTCTGGGTGCGGTTGCTGCGGCATCTGGTTGAAGGCAAGCTGCTCGGCGAGAAGAAACGCGTCACCCTTCTGACCGAAGGCGAGACGTTTCAACTGGGCAGCTCCGTCGAGGTGTCAGCCAGACTGTTCAATCCGCGCTTCGAGCCATTGCTCCGCGATACGGTTTCCGCACGCTACCAAGTCGGCACGCGACGCCAGGAGTTTTCGTTGCGACCCTTGCAGGACAGGCCAGGCTGGTACAGCGGTCGATTCACGCCCGACCAAACAGGCAGTTACGAGATTTTGCTCGAATTGCGCGCATCCGGCGAGACCGAGTCCGTCACCGCGACGCACAACGTGCAGATCGTGCGTCCAAACATCGAAATCCTAAACCCGCAGATGGACCGTGCCGCGCTCACGACGCTGGCGGCCAGATCACCCGGAGGGCGATACTACGAGGTGGACGAGGTTGATTCGCTGGCGGACGCGATTCCCGACCGTCACGAAATGACAACCGTGCGTTCGCGTCCCGAGCAATTGTGGGACAGATGGTGGACGTTGACCGCTTTGATAAGCCTGCTCTCCATCGAGTGGGCGGTGCGAAAATGGGTCCGATTGCTGTGAAAAGAAACGACCAGTTCAACCGGCAGATACTCACGCGGCTCGGGCGTCTGGGGACGCGTCTGCGTTGCTACGCACTGGCGACGGGGGCTGCAACGCTGATGACCTTCCTGCTCGTGGCCGGTGCGGTGCAGATGGCCCTCGACTACACGTTCCGCCTGCCCGTCGACATGCGGGCGGCGCTTCTTGGCATCATCGTGTTGTTTGCGGGTGTGACCGTCTGGCGGCGACTGTGGAAGCCGTTCCGGTTTCCGTTCGGACCGCGCGAGATGGCCTGTCTCGTCGAGCAGCAGAACCCCGCGCTGCGATCCGTCTTGATCTCCGCCGTACAGTTCGCGAGCGGTAACGTCGGCCCGGAAGCGTCCAACTCACCCGCGTTGATGCGTGCGGTAATAGACAACGCGAGCAAGGCGGTCTCCGCCCTGTCCTTCAGATCGGTCCTCCAACACGGCCGCGCCCGTCGCAGCCTGTTCGCCGTGCTCGCGGTGGTGGGACTCTGGGTCAGCGCGGTCTGGGCAAGACCGGAGGAGATGGGCACCTGGTTCGACCGCAACGTCCTACTGGGCGACTCCCAGTGGCGGCAGAAGACGCAACTTCACGTCGAATTGCCCCACGGAGTCCTGTCCGGCGCCCGCGGCGACGACCTGGAAGTCCGGGCACGGGCCGACGGAGAAGTGCCACGCAGTGTCACTATCTACTTTGAGTTTGCGTCCGGTAAAAGCGGCCGAGAGACGATGATCGGCGTCGGCGAGCGCGGTTTTCGCTACACATTCGCGCGCGTTGAGGAGGAGTTCCGCTTCCGGCTCGCAGGCGGCGACGACCAAACCGAGTGGTTCCAGGCCCAACTGGCAGACCGGCCCGCCGTCGAGCAGGTTTCCATCCACGTCGATCCGCCCGGCTATTCAGGGCTCCAAGCGTTCGACGTACCCCCGGATCAGCTGGCCGTCGAAGCCATCAAGGGCAGCGAAGTGACCATCGGTGTTCGCCTCAACAAGCCTGTTGTCGCTGCGGATTTCCTCGTCGGTCAGGACGTTGTTGCCGCCGCGACAGGCTCGGGCGACACGTGGTCCGTCACGGTCCAGCCGGCTGAGACACGAACGTACCACTTCGCATTGCGCGACGAGCTCGACCTCATCAACAAGCGGCCTGTCCGCCTGTCCATACGCGTCATCAAGGACGCCGCACCGCGCGTACGCATGAAGCTCACCGGCGTGAGTGACATCATCACGACACAAGCACTGCTGCCGGTCGAGATGTCGTTTTCGGATGTCTACGGAATCGCTCGCGCCGAGATGTTCTACGAAATCGCCCGCGTGACCGGCGACCCGAACCGGGTCGATCTGAGCGACTTCACCCCTGGAATGACAAAGTATGACACTGTGCTGCGGTGGTCGGTTGGCGCGCTGCCGTTGGTTCCAACCGACAGGCTGACGCTCTACGCCGAGGCAGCGGACTTCGACGATGTCTCAGGACCCAACGAAGCTAAGTCCGCTACACTTTCGCTGCGCATCGTGACAAGTGACGAGCTGTTGGCTGAACTCGCCCGCAGGGAGCAGGAGTACCGTCAAGAGTTCGAGCGCGTTATCGAGCAGCAGGAGGAACTGCGTCGCAATCTCCTGTCGGCCATCCGCCGATCAGAACAGAAAGACGACGGAGCACAATCCCCCTCCCGCATCGCCCCGCTGGAACGACGCCAGCGACAGATCGCGGGCCAGGTGAATCTCCTGCGGCAGCAGTTCGAGCAGATTCTGGCTGAGTTTGAAGTCAACGGTTTGGACAGCACCACGGTTCGCAAGCGACTTGGCGACAACATCGTGGCGCCCCTGCGCCGCCTGGTGAAACGCGATTTGGTCTCAGCGGCTGATTCCCTGCGCGCCATTGATCGCGACGCCTCCGAGGGCACGGCGAGCGCTGCGGACGCAGCTCAGGTGGCTGTTTTGGACGAAATGCGGCGCATTCTGACCAACATGCTAAAATGGGAAGGGTTCCAAGAGGCGGTCACCATGCTGCGCGAGGTGCTGCGTCTGCAGAAGGATTTGCACGCCGAGACGCGAGAAGAGATCGAGCGGCGGGCGGCTGAGTTGTTGGGGGACGACTGATCGCACGCGGGGCGGGGCAGCGAAGGAGTCGAGCTGTGAGAATGGGCATGATTTTCGCGAGACCAATGGTTGTGCTGTTGTTGAGTTGTTGTGGGGCTGCGCTCGTAGATTCCGCCGTTGCTCAGGAGAACACGGTCAACCCGCTGGCAGCCAAGCAGGAGATGATCAAGGACCGGCTCGCCCGGCTTGAGGATCGCATGTTTCGCTTGCGCGAGACGCTGTCGGAAGATGAGCCCGAAAACGCCGACAAGCTGGCAGCCGCGTTGGAACGCTCCGGCGAGTTGGGAGTCGATGAGCGGGTGGGCACGCTCTTGAAGCTACTGGCCGACCGTTCGCATCTCGATGAAGCGAGTGAATTGCAGCAGAATCTAATCGACGATCTTGAGCTAATCCTGCGTGCCCTCACGGAAAACACCGCCGACGACGAGGAACGCGATCAGGAAATCGCCCGGCTCGAAGAAGCCCGCGCCAAAGTATCGGAGTTGCTCGATCGACAGCGCGACGTGCGTAAGGACACCGCAGACACGACCGCACGCCAGCGCCAAGCGGCGCAGCTGCGCGAAGCGATCCGTCGCCTGGACGAGATCACACGCCGCCAGGAATCCGCAAACCAGGGTACCCGTCAAGCCCAACCGGGCGCGCCCGGTTCACAACCGGAGCTCGATCAACAACAAGAGAACATCGCCAAGGACACCAAGCGATTGGCCGAGGATGTCGAACGGATGTCGACCCCACCGACAGAAGGCAGCGATGGGTCACCATCGGAGTCGCAACCAGGCGGCGGCAAGCCACAGTCCGCAAGCCCCGGCGGTGAGTCCACGAAAAAAGCCGCGGGCGAATTGAAGTCCGCCGGCGAAGACATGGGCGAAGCTCAGTCCGATCTTCAAGAGGGCGCCCCAGAGTCAGCCGCAGAGGACCAGGAGTCCGCCGTCGAAAAGCTCAAACGCGCCAAGCACGAGCTCGCCGAAGCCCTGAAGCAACTCGAAGACGACGAGAAGCCCGACGCCCTGGCTGACGCTCAGAAGAAGCTCGCCGAAGACGCCGGAGCGCTAAAGCAACAAATGGGCGGCAAGCAAAGCGGTCAGAAGGGCGGCGAACAAGGCGGCGAGCAAGGCGGCGAGCAAGGTGG
>JAJDDU010000343.1 GCA_029260155.1 Phycisphaerae bacterium
GGAGATGTCCATCAACTCCAGCGAACCCTTGCGTCCGCCAGTCACGACGGTCGTCAACTGGTAACCGAGCAAAGCGTCGAGAGGCTGATCCACGAACATGCGGACCTGCACCTCGCTGCCGGGCTGGATCGACCGAGCATCCGCCACCGCATGCAGCCCCGTGATACCGCCAACGGTCGAACCGCTCGCATTGCTCGGAGCCGGACCACACGTGCACGTGTTCGTGCCCGCAAAGCAGGTCAACGCATGCAGCGCGTCAGCCAGGTTGCAGAAGCCGTCCGGCACACAGGAACCCAGTGCACCACCCGCATCGATGTTGATGCTCTCGCAGGTGTTCGTGCCCGCGAAACAGGTCAACGCATGCAGCGCGTCAGCTAAGTTGCAGAACGTATCCGGCGGGCAAGCACCGAGCGCTTGACCCATGTCGGACGGGACCGCCAAGTCCGTGCCCACGCACGCGTTAGCGACGCACTCCCACCAGATGCAGGTGTCGTCGGTAGCGCCGCCTCCGTCGAGGTCGGCACAGTCTGCCGCAGTGACGCAAGGAATCGGGCCGATGCCGCTGGCGATCACAAACGCCATGTCGACGCCGGGGATCGGCACCCACGGGAAGAGCAGTGACGGATCGGTGAACTGCTGGGCAGGGTTGCCGTCGAAGTTCTGCGAGTCCATCCAGAAGGTCTGATACCAACCGCCGGTAAACGCCAGTTCCGGAGCGATCGCCAACCAGTTCTTCTTGTCCTGGACGACATCTAGATCACCGCCGCCAAAGTTCATCGTGATCTCGTAGGAACCCGGGACAGGAACCAAGTCCTTCTCGTAGTCGACATAGTCGTAGCATGGCAGAGCGCCGCCGTTATTCGCGCAGTTCTCCACAAGCACCTCGTGCTTGAACGTGCCCGTGTGCGAACCATCCGGATCTCCGAACGAGCCACAGGGTATTCCGTCGATTTCGCACGTGGTACCGCCGCCGCCGGTGCACGTCGACGTCGCACCGCATCCGATGGCGACACAATCGGCACCCACGGTGCACGGTGCAGCAGTGAACGGAATGTTCGGCTGGCCGGTCGGACCCTTGGCAATGGCCACTACATTGTTGAAGTGCAGCGACCAGTTGATCAGCGTACCGCCGTCGAGGGTAAAGGCGTCGGTCACCGTGATCCGCCACGTGCCATCCTTGAGTTCACCGTCGAACGCGGCGAGGGCCTCGTTCGGGAAGGCGGGGCCGGTGTAGTTGTCCTGGCCGGCGCCGTTAACACCATCGTACGACTCGATGGCGACAGGAGCTTCGTCACTGAGGATCAGCTGGTCGCCGGTGACCGGGTTACCGAAGTTGTCGGCCGAGTAATTGCTCGTCCGATCGATCAACACCACCGAGGTGCCGGTGTTCACGTGCTCAAGCGCGACGCGTAGGTCGCTCTGGAACGTGTGCTCGATCAACAAGGCAACGTCGAGGTCGACGATTGTCGCGGCCGGGTCCGCATCGGTGTAGATGAGGTCGCAGACGGCTCCACACGTGTCGGGAGCGGCATCCCCATTGGTATCCACACAAACCTGGCCCGGTTCGGTGCAGTCCCCATCCGTCGTGCAGCTCGTCGGGGAGGTCTGCGTCGATATAACGGCGTCGCACACGGCATTGTCCGCCACCTTGACGTCACCAGCTGCTTCGCCATCGTTGTAGACGGTCACTCGGATGCTGTCATAGTCGCCCGGATCCCGCAGGCCACCCCCGCAAGCCGGATTCGCGGCTATGCAGTTGTCGCCGCCGGCAGGACAGGCAAAGCCGCCGACGCGACACGGTTGGCCGCCAAACTCGCACGAGCCGTCCTCGCACAAATTGAAGCCGCCGTTCGTGCAGAGGGCGGGAACACTGCCGCAGGCTAGCGGATTTTGGGGGTCGCACTCAGAGGTGTCCGGGCAAGCGAACGCCGTGAAGTTACTGTGTGTTGCCCACCAGACGATCGAGCTGACTGCGCACGACGTCGAGCCGTCACCTGCGGAACTCTTGAAGGTGAAGTTGTCGACCACTTCGTTGAAGAAGGTCGGGTCCAGCTGGGTGCTCCGAGCATTCGCATCCGGGTCGCCAGGACCGTTGTCAAAGCCGCAGTCGTCCGTGACGTTGCAAAGCACAGCACCGCAGAAACCGTTGTGCGACTGATCGACACATTCGGCCGCCAGCTCGTTGGTGCAGGTTCCATCGGGATGACAGCAAGCACTCGAGCCGCACGGCGGATCCATGTCGACGCACAAGGTGTCAGCGACGAATCGCCCGGTGCAGACCGCGGACGAAATGCCGTTCTCGCACGTACCAGCGGCGTCATCACAACACGCACCAGCGGTCGCACAGGCCGTCGGAAGGACGGTCGTGTTCACGCAGAAGGCCAAGTCGTAGTCGGACTCGGTACCAGCGGCATACGTGTGCGGCGGAGGGCCCGCCTCGGTGGTCTGCTGAGCGCTGAGTAGATCGCCCTCGGGGGCGGTCGTCCACAACCAAAGACAGTCGGGCTGACAGTCGGCAGGCACGTCGCTGCAAGCCGTAGGATCGGTCGGGTCACACGCCGAGGCGTCCGGACAGGAGTGCGGATCGGTCGGCAACGCGTTCGTCGCCGTGTTGTTCTGGATCTCGATCCAGTAGCAAGTATCGGCCGCAACGGTCACCGCATCGTGCGTAGCCGTGTAGCTGGTTTCAGCAGCTCCAGCCACGCCGAGACCGGTCGTGAGCGTGGTCACGGCGCCGACGTTGAACGGGCCACCGATGACGGCACCCGGCAAGCCGCTGGCGTCGTCATAGTAAGTGATCGTGAAGTCGTCACCCGGACCAGGGCCGCAGCCCACCTGCCCGGCAACGAAGTCGAGATAGAGACCCCACCAGCAGACCTCCGTGATAACGCCGCCCACGGTCGTCTTGAAGTTGTCCGCGACGGACAGGCCGGCGTTCTCGTCGGTGGTCGCTGCGACCGTACCCGGATCCGCACCGTGGCCGTCCTGGTCTGGGAACTGACAACTGGCAGCGTCCTCGATCAGGCATGCCGTCGGCGTCTGACAGGCCAAGTCGGCATCACAATCGGGGTCGTCGCAGTCGATGAGATCATCGCAGTCGTTGTCCAAAAAGTCGGTGCAGGAACCCGTCTCGTCCGCGGAAGGCGCCCCACAATCACTCGGGCAGGTGCAGCTAGTCTCCTGCGGAGGCTCGCACAGCCCGTTGTCACACGCCGCCGGCGTACCGCCACAAGTCGTGTTCACGTGCATGATGACGTGCAGCCCGGCGAAGTCGATCGAGTCAAAAGACGTCCACCCATTGAAGCCGCAGCTTCCGGTGTTGCGGAGATAGCTGTCCGAGCACTCGCTGGACGACGGATTGTCCTCCGCGTCCTGGCCACCGGCCCGGAACGACCAGCCGGGGATTGCCGTGGTGCCGTCTTGCGGAGTACCGACCTCGACGACAAAGGAAGAGCCCGTCGGAATAACCGCGGGGGACGACAGAGTCGTAGTGACGTGCAGATCCGTAGTGTCGGCCGGAATCACTTCGAATTCCTGACCAACCAGGGTCGCCAGCGCGAAATCGGGAGGACACCCCGGAACTAGCCAGACATTGACCTCCACGGGCAGATCGGTGACCCGGTTCATCAACAGAACAGTCCAATCCACACTGTTGACGGTGATGTTCGCCGAATCGTCGTACCCCTCTACCGCCGGATCCATGCACCGCCCAAAAAAGTTCTCGGTCGTGCCGACGCCCGCTTGAGAACAGGCGACCATTCCTCGAATATCCTGGCAGAAGTCAAGCGGATCACCGCTCAGCGTCGCACAGGTGTCGTTGGCAAGAATGCACGGCGTGCCATTAATCTCGCAGACACCCATGCCGTTCATCTGCCGCACGTCGCAATCGCACCCACCCGACGCGCACGTCGTCTGGGGACACGAGCAGTGCGCCGCGGCGGCACAATCGGCATCAGCGCAATCGAAATCGCCGTCACAATCATTGTCGAGACCATCCGCACACAGGCCGGTTTCGTCGGCTGTGGCCGCGCCGCAATCGGCGGGGCAACTGCACTGGTCCTCCGACGGGTCACAGACAGCATCGCCGCACGCGACCGACGAGATGACCAAGGTGCCTGCGGCGTCTCCGCCGTTCCAGCCGCCTAAGCGGATCAGGTATGTGTTACCGTTGACGATTGTGGCCGTAAGGGTCGACGCAAACCCGGTCGAGACGCCGCAGTTGTCATCGGCGCACGCCTCGTTGACCAGTGCCGCACAGGTTCCCGAGTTAAAGGAGAGAACCGTGTCAGGCGTAGTTGCGTCGTCGCAACCCGCCGCGACCGTCACAACACCATCGAAGAGGGCGGTGTAACTGAACCAGATGTCCGCCATCATATTGGTGTCGCACGTGGCCTCGGCGCTAGTCGTCGAACCGACGTTGTCGAACGGAGTGCTGCCGTCGACCACGACGATCGCATCGACGCACTCGTCGGCCGCCACGGGCTCGAGCTGGCAACTCGCGTCGCAGCCGTCGCCCGGCACCGTATCGCCGTCGTCGCACCCCTCGCACGGATCGACGATGCCGTCGCCACATGTGCCCGGCGGCGCACACTGCACGTCGACCTGGTAGGTGCCCTGTGTGGCCGTATCCCACGAAACCAACTGAATGACGTACTCATCGCCAATGGTCAATCCGTCGAGGCAGATGTCACCAAGCCACTCGATCCCCCCCTCATCCTCGCTGCAACCGACCTCGGTCCAAGCGGTCATGTCGCACTTGTCGGCCTGATTCACCTCATACACGGCGAAGGAAGAGTCACCGAGCCCCGCGCCCCAAGGACTGTTGAGGGTGTGGATCCTCGTGGTCGCACCGGTCGGGACGAACGAGAAGAAGACCGACCCAGGGTGGTCCGGGGTCGTGGCCGCTTCACCCCAGCACGATCCGTCCGGCTCAAGGCCGGTGTCCGTGGCCAGAGTGTTGTCTGTCGTCGCAAAACCCTCGCACGCGATAGGCAGGCGACCAACACAGTCGTCGTTTGCGGGTCCAGGCCCCTCGGGGGCGGGATCCGAAGCATTCACCCGCGATCGCACGGGTTTCGGTGCCCGTACCCCTCCGATTTTGCCAACCGGAGCGATCGCCGCGGCTTTGGCATTGCCGGACTGGACGCTATCGGCGGTGATCGTCGCATTCGGCGGGGCGACGTGTTGGACAGCACTGTCCGTGCTGGCCTTCAAACGGTCCAAAGGTGCGTCTTCCGCCGACACCGGGCGAACCGCCAAGCCAAACGCGAGCGCAGCAAGGGCTGTTACGCCCATGGTGACTCCCGCTACACGCCTGGTGTAACTTCTACATCCACTCGACTCAGATAATCTCATTTACTTCTGGCCTCCGAAAAAGAGAACTTCTTCGCTAACCTCACGAACGAAGCCTTCTCCCATCAACTTCAATAACGACGCCGTATTACGAAAACGGCCGCACCCACACCCCCCCTGAGCGGAAGGACACGCCAAGCGCGGACATGCCTCATACGATGATATAGGCGATTTGATTGAAACGCGTTGCGTCAAGATTTCTGTATTCCCCACAAACAAAACAACGGCGGACAGATGCCGCCAAGACACCCAAAGCGTCGGCCGTCACAACAGAGCGACGAGCGACTCAAGAGACCCCAGAGCCGTTATAGGGAGGAAGACCGCAAAACGCCCGCGACACCCGTCATTGACTTGTGCCGCCTGCGATTCCTACGATCAGCAGACTACTGCAAGGGGTGGAACTTCTTTGACCCAGTATGCTCACGTGGCATACAGGCCGCTCCGCCGATGCTCTATCTGCTACTGCCGGTCCGCCGTCTCGCTTTTCCGCTTTCCCGGATCAAGCAAGCAGTCCGTTCCCTTTTCCCGCTCAGGATCCTCCATTCTCGTGCCCGCTATTCCCGGGCGAACCAAGCTTCTTCTCGCCCCACCACGCGTTTCGGAAAGCGGCAAAAACACCACTCTCCGGCACCAA
>JAJDDU010000344.1 GCA_029260155.1 Phycisphaerae bacterium
GGTTGGCCGGCGGCGGGCGGTTGGGGCCGGCGGCCTTCGAATCCGTCCTGCAACTGGTCCAGGATTTCGGCGCTGCGTTCGACGACTTCGGGCGGCACGCCGGCCATGCGGGCGACGTGCAGGCCGTAACTCTTGTTGCTACCGCCGGGGACGATCTTGTGAAGGAAGATGATGCGTTCCGATTCGTCGCGTGCTTCGGGCCATTCGCGGACGGCGACGTTTTGGTTTGCAACGTTGGTGAGTGAGTCGGCGAGTTCGGTGAGTTCGTGGTAGTGGGTGGCTACGAAGGTGCGGCAGCGTGTTACGTTCGCGAGTCTCTCGGTGATGGCCCACGCGAGCGAGAGCCCGTCGAACGTGCTCGTGCCGCGGCCGATTTCGTCGAGGATCACGAGTGACGCGCTCGTGGCATTGTTGAGGATGTTGGCTGCTTCGGTCATCTCGACCATGAAGGTGCTTCGATCGCGGGTAATCTCGTCTGAAGCGCCGATGCGCGCGAAGATCCGATCGGCCACGCCGAAGGACATCGTCTTTGCGGGGACGTACGAGCCGGTTTGAGCGAGCAGCGTCAGCAACGCGATCTGCCGCATGTATGTGCTCTTGCCGGACATGTTCGGCCCCGTGATGACCCAAACGCGCGAGCCGTCGGTCATGTCGGTATCGTTAGGGACGAAGCGGTCGTGGAGTGTTTGCTCGATGACCGGGTGGCGGCCGTCGACGATTGAAAGGCCTTCGTCGTCGCTGACGTGCGGGCGCACATAGCGTCGCTCGACGGCCAGCTCTGCGAACGCAGCCACGGAGTCAATGCAGCTTAGCGCTTCTGCCACGCGCTGCAAGGCGGCGATGTGCTTGGCTGTGTGGTCACACAATTGTCCGAAGAGGCGCGTCTCGAGTTCGTTGGCTTTCTCTTCCGCCGTGAGAACCTTGGTCTCGTACTGTTTGAGTTCGTCGGTGATGTAGCGTTCGGCGGACTTGATGGTTTGCTTACGCACGTAGTTCGGCGGGACGCGATCTCGGTTTGTGTTGGAGATTTCGATATAGAAGCCGAAGACACGATTGAACGCGACCTTGAGCGTTGCGATGCCGGTCTCTTCGATCTGTCGTTTCTGGTAATCCACGAGCCACGCTTGGCCATTTTTGCGGATGTGTCGCAACTCGTCGAGTTCGGCATCGTATCCTTCGGCGATGATTCCTCCCTCGCGAATGGTCAGTGGTGCATCCGGGCGAATGCCGCGATGGAGTAGCTCGGCCAACTCGTCGAGGCCTTCGAGATCGGCGGACCATTGGCACAGCAGCGGAGGGGCTAGCGACGCGAGTTCTTCGCGTATCGCGGGAAGCGCTCTTAGCGTGTTTCCAAGCCCGACGAGATCACGCGGTGTCGCGCGGAGAAGGGCCACGCGCGCGGTGATCCTCTCGATGTCAGAGCCGTTGCCCAGCATCGCGCGGACGTTTGCACGGGCGCGCTCGGACTCAACAAAGGACGCGACGGCGTCCTGACGGTCGACGATTCGGTCGACGTGGACCAGTGGATTGCAGAGCCAAGACCTCAGGCGGCGCGCGCCCATCGGATGGACGGTGCGATCGGCGGCGTGCAGGAGGCTGCCGTACCGCTCGCCGCCGCGCAACGTTCTCTCGATTTCGAGGGATCGCCAGGAGTTGTGATCGATGAGCATGGTGTGGCCGGGGTGATGCACTTCGAGGCGGGAGATGTGCGACAGCGAGCATTTCTGAGTCTCGGCGAGGTAGCTGATGATCGCGCCGGCTGCGCGCACAGATGCGGTCGTGTCGTTGACGCCGAAGCCTTCGAGCGTCGCAACGCCGAAATGTTTGTGCAGCGTTTCCAGTGCGTGGTGTTCGCTGAACTCGTGAGCGCTGCGGCGGGCGATGGTCGTGTTGCACAGTTTCTTCAGTTCGCGCGCGGCTGCTCCGGCCGGTGAATCGGCGTTGTCATCGACCAGGATTTCGGCGGGGCGAATGCGCACGAGTTCGTCGATCATTGCGCCGGTCATCTCGTGGTACAGGCGAAACCTCCCGGAAACCAGCTCGACGGTGGCGAGCCCGATTCCGTTTGATCCGCAGGCGACGGATGCCAGAACGTTGTCACTGCGTTCGTCGAGGAGGGCTTCGTCGGTCAGCGTTCCGGCTGTCACGATACGAACGATCTCGCGCTTGACGACGCCCTTGGCCAGCTTTGCGTCTTCAACCTGCTCGGAGATCGCCACGCGATGCCCGGCGGCGACGAGCTTGGTCAGGTAGGACTCCAGGGCGTGATAGGGAATGCCCGCGAGGGGGATCGGATTCTCGCCTTTGGACCGGGAGGTCAGCGTGATGCCGAGCACGCGCGAAGCTGTCCGTGCGTCTTCGTAGAACATCTCATAGAAATCGCCCATTCTGAACATCAGTATCGCGTCTTCGGCTTGCTTCTTCTGTTCGGCGTACTGGCGCATGGCGGGGGTGAGTTGGGGGGGCGTCTTCTTGGACTTGTCCGTCGCCAGGGTGGAGGCCATCGGTTTTTCCGGGTAAGGGGACGTCTGAGACGCCGTCCACTTTAGCCCGAGCGAGCCGGAAAACAAGTGACACGGCGTTTGCGGGTCAGGCGGGCTGAGTTAGCACCATCAGCAGGCACGCGGTTCCGGCGGTGGCGAGGTGCAGGATCAGAGGGATCAGCCACGTGTTGGCGCGATAGGCGATGTAACCCAGAACGATGCCGCCGGGAATCGACAGCAGGAGCTCGCGCGGGTCTTTGCCCAGATGCACCGCGCCAAACAGGAGCCCGGAGAGGAGAATGGGGAATAGGCATCCGTCGGCAAGTCCCAGCCACCGCCGTATGCGTTGAATTCCCCGTGCGTTTTCAGTTGCGGCGGCCATCCCGATCCACTGGAGCGCTCTCTTCAGCCCACGCCCTTCGGCGCGCTGCGCGGGAGTCGGGTCCGGCCAACGGCGGCTGCGTCGCAATGCCGCGAGCAGAATCCCCTGAAAGAGAAAATGCTCGGCGAACATGTTTACCGCGTAGAAACTGAGAAAACCGGTAGCCCCTGACCGGAGCGACTGCACGTATTGACCGGCGAACTGCGGGCTGCCTACCATCCAGATCAGAAACGGCGTTGAGAGAATATAGCCGATGGCCAACAGCCTCCAGCCCAGTCGATTGGGCAGACGGCATCCCAACGTCGACGGACCGCCTCTCCCCATGACGAACATGATTATCCACGGAATCACCAATCCAAAGACAATGAGGTAAGCGCCGAAAATGAACTGCCGAGAGAACGCGTCCATTCCGACATTGGTGAACCCTGTTTCGACCAGTTGCATTCCCCATTGCTTTACACTGTGGAACCGGGCGCTAAGTGGTGCATTCCACGACTTGGGAACGCGAGAGAAAAACGCAATGACATAGGCGGAACAAGCCGCCGCGGCGATCATGTGACGCGCCCAGTACATTACAGGTCTCTCGTGCTTGTCAGTGTCCGGACTCATGAAGTGCTTTCATCCATCCAGCCGGTTTCGCGCCGCCAGTAGGCTTCGTAACATCCGGGGCAGAGCGACGGCCCGGAGTCGACGTGGAAGATCTTACCTTGCTGCACGCCGCACTGTTCGCATTTGCCGTGTGTGGCCGGCGGGTAGTTCCCGCCATCGGCGCGGTGGAAACTCCTCATGTATTCTTCGTGGCTGCTGCGCTGGCGGACAATGGTGATCCAGGTTCGGATTCCAGTCCATGTCGCGATCGCGATCAAACCGACTCCCGTCAGTAATATGAGCGCGGCGATGATCAGCCAGAGATTCACGCCCAGTGTCCGCGGATCGACTTGCAGGAGTGTGGCGGTGTACGCGATCAAGGTCACTCACTCCACGCCATCGGGGATGTACACCCCCGGCTGATCGTGCGTTACCGTGGTCAGTATCGGGAGTGGGGGCAGGTTGAACTTCGCACGCAGGGCGTTCTGCTCCTTCGGGACTTGAGAGAGGATTGAGATCGGGAACTGGGTCGTGCTTCCGTTAGCGTAGCCGACACTGAACAACGTATCGCTTGGTGATGGTCGTTCCGGCACCTCGACGACAAGCCACAGTCCGGGATCGGCCGTACCAAGGTCAAATCCGTGGTACGTGAACACGAAATCACCCAGACGATGGGCTACAATGTTGGGCGGATGAGCTTTGATTGCGGCGTCGACGCTCGCGATCTGTTCGTCGGTGGGAGGATTGTGGTATTGATCGACGCTGATGCCGCCGACGACGATCTTCTTCTGCCTGGTGAGTGATCCGTTCAAGACAAAGTCGTCGCCGATCACAAAGCCGTCGGTGATCAACTGGATTGCATGGTCCGGCAGGCGATTGTTGTTCGGGAGCGCGTAGCCGTGCAGTGATTCGGTGAGCGAGGTTGTGTTGGTCCAAGGGGAGGTGAAACTGTTGGACCCTCCTGCAGAGATGCCCATGAAGACGAGGACTCCGAAGACGCCGCATACGCCCAGCAGAGGCGGCGTCAGCACGGCGAATGCAGCCCTTCCGGCATGTACGTTCTGTCCCTCCTTGAGCATGATCGTTGCGCTGATCGCCCACCAAATCCAGCCGACATAGAATCCGCACACAGGGATAGCGGTCAGCGCGTTCGCCCCCGCGCTGTATCCGATGGCTTGGTAGGTGCGACCGAGGCTGGCGGACGTTTGGCCGGTGAGGCGAAGCAGTCCATGTGAGGTGAGACCCCAAAGAAGGACGGTCACGAGGGATGTGGCGGCCGCGGCGAGGAACGCGATGCTGAGTGCTGCCACAACGCCAAAGACCCCCATGCCACCACCCCCCGCTGCCACACCTATGAGAACGGGGAGGGCGAAGAAAACTCCGACGCTGGTGAGATTGACGAGGGTGTTCGAAAGCACCGCGAAACCGATCGCGGACCGCGTGGGCTCTTGCACGGGCACGAGGCTCATCAGTCGGGCGGGATGCACCAAGGCCATCCCAACGGTTCTGAACCACGCCCTGACGCCGCCGATTTCACGTCTGTTCAACCACGGCATTTGATCGACATTGGTTTGCTCCTCCTCGATCCCTTCGGTTGGCAGGAGGACCATCTCGTCCATGTGTATGTGAGTCTTACAAGAGACGCAGTCGAATTCCGCCGGGACGAGATGGCCTTTTTCGCCGGTGCCGTAGTAGGCAGTATTGCAGTGCGGGCAGCAGAACTGCACGCTGTTGAGGACGAAGTCGTGTTCGCTGGGCAGGAATTCCGTGCCGCACTCCGGGCATCGGCGTGAGCGGATATTCCACAGCCGGTAGTTACAGATCCCGCAGCGCATGAACAGACTCCTGATTCAATTGCGCCGTGGCTACGACCACGCGGCGGTTTCTTTCTTGATCGCGCGTCGCGAGAACCAAACCAATAAAAACCCGGGCAACGCCCACCCCCACAGTATACCGACCGCGACACCCACCCACAGCATCGCCGAGAAAAACACAATCGGAGGCCCGCCGGGCGACTGCGCCATGGCCTCGAAGTTGGCCTGCTGGGCTGTGGTTTGGAAACACGTTCCGATGACCACGACCGGAATCTCCAAAAGGGCCCATGTCACGCAAAGCCGCACGCAGCGCCGCTGTCGGCGGAGCATCGCGATTCCAGCGAAGAGCAGAACCGTCCCGAGTGGGATCGCGCTCATGCCTTGGAAGATGACGGAGCGTCGCATTTGGTCGACCGGCAGAACGGACGATCCCGCGCCGGGCGTCATCATCTTGAGCAATTCCGGCAAGAACGTCAGCGAGACAAGCGCCCACAGGCCGCCGATCACACCGAGCGCTCCGAACACAATGGCGATGATCCCAATCACGCCGGGCCAGCCGGTGCGGCGTTCGGGCGAGGCGAGCGGCGCTGCCACCATTGGCGGCGCGGCCGGATGCGGTTCATGCTGTCCATTTGGGTCCGACATGGTCTACTGTATTTATGCGGCTTGTTGGCCGGTGTTGTCAAGGCGCGTCGGATGAAACGCAGTAGAGAAACCAGACCCCCCAATCGCTCCAGGGGTCGTCGATTTACTCGCAGGCGGGGAGTGAGGATGAGTTGCCGCCGGGCCACGTACAGTCTACGCGGTGAGTTCGACGAGGCGTGGCTTCTGCTCAGCATCGTTGAACGTGCCCTGCTCGGCCCAGACAACGTTGACGCAAACGGACAAGCCCCCGCGGATTAGCCCTTCCAACTCACGTGCCAACCGATCGCGCTGAGCGGTGTCGACCGTCGCGCGAATCTCCACCTTGAGTTTGACGGATTGGCGGGGTTCCTGATCGCTCAACAACACCCGATAGGCGCCGGTGAGTTGGTCGCCGTAACGCGAAACGTATTCGCCGAAGGCTGCCGGAAACAGGTTGACGCCTTTGACGATCAACATGTCGTCGCTGCGGCCTAGGACCGCGAAACGGAATCCCGATCGCCCGCACGGACAGTCACCGACCCCGAGGATCTTGACCACGTCGTGCGTGCGGAATCGAAACAAGGGCTGGGCTTCGCGGAAGAGATGCGTCAGGACCAACTCGCCCTGCGCGCCGGGGTCGAGTGGCAGCGTGTCGCGCGTTTTGGGGTCGATCAACTCCGGCAGGAGGATGTCTTGGCTGTGAAAGTGCAGTCCGCTTCGATGTCGACATTCGCTGCCGAAGATGCTGAGGACGTCTGACATGCCGTAGTTGGCGTCGACGGCTTCGAGGGCCCACTCACGTTCGATGGACTCGCGGAATCCTGCATCTTGCGCGCCCGGCTCGCCGCCGAACAGGGCCTTCTGCAGGCTGAGAGTAGACGGATCGATGCTGAGTTCCCGCCGACACAGATCAGCCAGCCTCGGGAGATACGAGGGCGTGCAGGAGATGCAGGTCGGGCGGACCGTTTGGATCAACTCCAGCAGATACCGCGAGTTGCCCACGCCGAAGGGGATCACCGTCGCCCCGGTTCGTTCGAGGCAGAGATGATCGGTCAAACCGCCGGACCACATGCAGTAACTCAGACAGTGGACGACCGTGTCAGATGGTCGCACGCCCGCGCACCAGAACGCCCGGGCTCCTGCTTCGATCGTCGATTCGCTGTCGCGTTCGGTCAGCAAGGTGAGGAATGGGCGCGAGGTCGTCCCGGATGTTCGGTGCACGCGGCGAATGTCATCGTGTGACACTGCCACCAGTCGCCCGAATGGCGGATACTCCGCCTGATCTGCAAGAAGGTCGGACTTGTCAACGAAAGGCAGATCACGCAGATTGAATCCGTCCGTGAAGTCCGCGGCGTCAATGCCCGACGCCGCGAAGCGGTCACGCCAGAATTCGCTGCCCGCCCAGGCGTGGCGGAGCTGCCGCAGGAGACGCGGAGTTTCGATCGTCGCGCGAAACTCCTCGACCGACATGGTCTCCGCGGTCGGATTCCACAGTTCGTCAGTGACTTCGCTCATGATACGAGTTCAACCGATTGCAACGCGTCGGGTGGCACGGTCTTGCGCAGCAAGGCCGTGGAACAACCCGCGTTCTTCACGGCCTCGCTGCGCTCCGCTCCGCGAGACCGTGCCACCCAACGGGATTCACGCCTCTGTTCAATGCACCCGGCTGAAGCGCCGCCATTCATGATCGTGCGACGGCCGCAACGAGCGGGATGAGTGCCGGGAGTTCGTCGTGCGGGCGATCTGTTTCATAGGGATCGTCGCAGCCATCCTTGTACCACACACGCATGAAACCTTCGTCGTCGACCTCCGCGCTACGCGGAGGCAGGTAGGAAGGATTCCAACGCGTGCGGTCATCGAGTCGGTAGCCCGTTTGCAGGAGGATCTCGTTTGCGTCGCTGCGTTTGAGGATCGTCTCCTCGTACAGCGACACCTTGCCGATGTCCGTCATTGCGGCGAAGTGCGGCTTGGCACGCCCGCTGAACGCACCCGAGCTTGTCAGGCGATTGATCAGCTCCAGGCCGCGCGTCACCGACGTCCGATGGTGATTCATGCCGAACATGGGCACGCAGTGGAACAGGTAGTGGGCTTCGACCGCGTGCCCGCGAAGTAGGTCGTACAGTTCGTCGAGCGTTTCCAGAGAATCGTTAACACCCTTGAGCAAGGGGTGCTGATTGTAAATGAGCACGCCGGCTTCCTGAAGTCGCCACATGGACTCCACCGTCTCCGGCCAGAACTCGACTGGGTGATTGAAGTGCGTGCCAATCTCGAATCGCAGGTGGCGGTACTTATTGAACATCGCGACCATGGCGTCGTCGATTCGGCCTGGGTCTTGCATGAACATGCGCGTGCCGATTCGAATGATCTCGACGTTGGGCGCGTGTTGGCTGATCTCCGCGATCGCACATTCCACGAGCACGCGGGCCATTAGCGGATCGCCGCCGGTAATTAGGATTTCACGAACGTCGTCGCGGCAGGCGGGCGAACCAAAATGCTTGGCGGCGCTGCGAATCTCCTCCGGAGAAAGCGTATCCACGTCGTATTGACCACGAAGGCACCAGCGGCAATGAGCTTTGCACGCGGTGGTCAGGATCATCAAGCCCGTACGACGGTACAGCCGTTCGATGCCGCGCAACCGCGTGCCATCGACGCCGGTGAACTGCTCGGAGTGATAGTGGCGGTCGCGTTCATTGTCGACGTCGACAAACGCTTCGCGCGGGTCGGTGATGTACTGTCGCGCGATCGCGAGGTACTGCCGCGAACCGCTTCCAAAGCGCTTCCCCGTTTCGTCGAGCTTACGCTGAAGAAACGGGGAGATGAGTTCCTTGAATTGACCGCCGATGCTGCCTGCCACGCGACACTGCCCTTCTTTCATCCGACGCTGAGGATCTTGGTGAACTGCCCCGCCTCGATATCGCGAATCCTGCGCGCAGGGTTGCCGGCGAACACGGTGTCCGGCGGAACATCGGTCAAGACGTTCGCGCTGATACCGATGATCGATCGCGGGCCGACGGT
This sequence comes from Phycisphaerae bacterium, assembly GCA_029260155.1. GTDB lineage: Bacteria > Planctomycetota > Phycisphaerae > UBA1845 > UBA1845 > OFTM285. Next base: position 8,907 of record JAJDDU010000344.1, read on the forward strand.
CTTGGCCTGAATAATCGTGACCTTAGGACCGGTCCACGAATCACGCTCGATGCGAACTCGCCCGCAGAGGATCGTCCCCGCGCAAATACGCGTGTTCTTCCCCACGAAAGCGTTGTGCCCAATCTGTACGTGGTCGTCGATTTTGACGTGATCTTCGATGACGGTTTCGGTCAAGGCTGCCCGCTCGATCGTCGTGTTCGCACCGATCCAAACATGGTGCCCTATGCGTACCCCGCCGACGTGTGGGAAGTGCAGCGGCGTGCCGTCGTCGTCGAGATCAAAGCCGAACCCAGGCGCACCAATGACACTGTTCGCCTTGATGAAGCAATCGCTGCCAATGATCGTACGTCCCTCAAGAACAACGCCCGCCCCAATGATGCTGCGATCACCGATTTCGACTTCAGGCCCGACTGTCGCGTGCGGACCGATGGTCACGTCGCTGCCCACGCTGACCGGCCCCGCGATGACAGCCGTCGGATGAATGCCCTTTTCCGACCGGTCGGAAAATAAGTGATCCATCATCTTGATGAAGCTAACGCGCGGCGTGTCGCTCACGATGCGATTCCCGTCGAACGAATGCGCCAGCGACTCAGGGCAGATGACAACGCCCTCGCGGAAGTCCGAGACCTTCCAAAGCGTCTCCGGCGTCGCGCGACTCGCGAACGTAATCCCGCCGGGCTGCAAGTGGTCCAGCGCGCAAGGCCCCTCCACAGCGACATCGCTGCCGAGCAATTCCAATTCCAGATAGTCAGCCACACCGCTGGCTGTGATCCTCTTTGTCGCGGGCATATCGCTTCTCCGCACAAACTGTGCACGTGTTTATCGGCACTTGCACCAAGAGTCTGAAGCAGACCGGGCTGCGTGGCCCTGCGCGTTAGCGGCGGGGGAATGCCACAGCGGCGGAGGCGCGGTGGAGTCAAGGGGAGGCGTAGAAGGACCGATATCATCTGCGAGATTGCGCCCTTGATGAAAAACGCGACACCATCACATGCAACAGAGAATTCCCCACGGCGCCTGCTGATGATCTCACACGCGTTCCCGCCGGTTGGCGGCTCCGGCGTGCAGCGGACGGCGAAGTTTGCGAAGTACCTGCCACAATTCGGCTGGAAGCCCATTGTGTGGTCTGCCGGCTCCGTTCCCGATATGCCCCACGACGCGACACTGACCGATGACCTGCCGGCCGATTTGGACCATCGCATACACCCAGGCGTTCATCCGGCGCAGGCCGCGCAGCGGGCGTTGCGCCGAGTCGGGCGGCTCAGCGCTTCGGAGCGGACTTGGGCACGCGGCGTGGGGGTAGTTGAGCGACGGGTTCAGTGGTTGGGGTATTGGGCAGCGGGCTGGTCAATACCCGACGGCGCAGTGCCGTGGGCGATCGCGAGCTTGCCGGCGTTGCGCCGCATCGTACGCCACGAGCGGATCGACGCGCTTTATTCGACATTCAGCCCCGCGTCGAATCACCTGTTGGCTTGGCGGCTGAAGCAGTTGACCGGATTGCCCTGGGTGGCGGACTTCCGTGATCTCTGGACGGACAACTTCGACTTCCAAGGCACATCGGGCTTGCGTTACCGGTTGCGCCGTTGGCTCGAACAGCGATTCCTTGAGTCAGCCGATGCAGTGATCTCGGTCTCACCGGATCAGACGCGGATTCTGGCAAACCACGTCGCATCTCAAAAGCAGAAGTTCAGCACGATCCCCAACGGCGCGGATGCGGAGGACTTCGCGCAATGCGACCGCGCCCGGATTCGGCGAGAACTCTCGCTGCCGGCGGATCGGTTCGTGCTGTCATACGTCGGAGGGTTTGTCGCTTCGGCAGAGCCGCTTGCCATCGTGGAGGGACTCGAGACGTTCGTTCGACAGTTGCCCAATCGAGCGCGTTTCGAGTTTCGGATCGTGGGCACGATACCGGCGTCGGTCATGCGATTCGTGGACCGCTCCGGCATTCGCCCCACGGTCACAGGGTATGTGGAACACGCCCGAGCCGTTCGCGAAATGGTCGCAGCCGACGCTCTGCTGCTGGGAAACACGACGACCGGGCGAAACTGCGCGTCCATTCTGCCGGGCAAACTGTTCGAGTACTTCGCGGCCGGACGTCCGATAGTACACGTCGGCCCCGCGCCTGGCGCTACGGACACGATGATCCGAGAGTGTCATGCCGGTGTCACTGTCCCACCGGAGCCCACCAAGATCGCCGAGACAATCAGCGTATTATTGGACCAATGGGAGAGCGGCAATCTCACCCCCGGCTGCCCGCCCGAGCGACTCTCGCCGTACACGCGACGCGCCCTCGCCCAAGAGATGGCCGGTGTTCTAAACGGCCTGACGGCTTCGGCGGCGAGACCGAGCAATGCATGCGACAGTTTGGCACGACGTGTTGTGCAGCACTCCGTCTAGCGCCCTGCTCGCGCGCCCTACTTGAGGTTCTCCGGGTTTAGGGGTTTGAGGTCGTCGACGACGAATTGGCCGTCTTTGCGGATGAGGACGTCGTCGAACCAGATTTCGCCGCCGCCTGCTTCGGGGGTCTGCATGCAAACCATGTCCCAGTGAATCTGCGAACGGTTGCCGTTGTCGGCTTCGTCTTCGTAAGCGGCGCCGGGTGTGAAGTGGAACGAGCCGGCGATCTTCTCGTCGAAGAGGATGTCGAGCATGGGCTTGGTGATGTAGGGGTTGAAGCCGATGGCGAACTCGCCGACGTAGCGGGCGCCTTCGTCTGCGTCAAACACCTTGGTGAGTGCGGCGGTGTCGCTGCTTGTGGCATTGATGATCTTGCCGTCCTTGAATTCCAACCGCACGTTGTCGTGCGTGACGCCCTGGTAGATGGTGCGGGCGTTGTATTGGATTGTCCCGTTGACGCTGTCGCGGACGGGTGCGGTGAACACTTCGCCGTCGGGGATGTTCAGCTTGCCGTCGCAGGCGACCGCCGGGATGCCCTTGGTCGAAAAGGTGAGTTCAGTGCCGGGGCTGACGAGGCGTACGCGGTCGGCTTTTTCCATGCGGTCGCGCAAAGGTGCCATCGCTTTGGCCATCTTGAGGTAGTCCATGGTGCAGACGTTGAAGTAGAAATCTTCAAACGCTTGCGAGCTCATGTTGGCGGATTGGGCCATGCTGGGGCTCGGGTAGCGCAGGACGACCCAGCGTGTCTGGCGGACGCGAATCTCGCCGTGTACCGGGCGCCACCATACCTTCTGATAGAGCTTCATGTTGTCGTCGGGCACGTCTGCCAGCTCGCAGATGTTGTCGCTGCCGCGCAAGCCGATGTAGGCGTCCATCTTTTTCATGCGTTCGGCTTCGACGTCGGCGATGATTTGCAGTTGCGTTTCGCTGGCGTTGTGGAGGAGTGCACGCAACACCTGATTGTGCTTGAGCGTGACGAACGGCTCGGCGCCGGCTTTACGGGCGACGCGGACGAGTTCCGCGACGATGTCGTCGGGGACGTCGATGGCTTCGATGAGGACCTTCTCGCCGGGCTTCATGGCGGTGGAGTAGTTGATGAGCAGGTCGGCCAGTCTGGTCATTCGCGGGTCAAGCATCTGCATTCCTTTCGTTCGTGGGTCGTGTCAGGCTTCTCCCGTCTCGTGGGGCACGGTCCGCGGAGCATAGCACGATTCCCGTTCTTTCGCACGAGTTGCCAAGCGGACGTTCTCGCAGCCGGACATCTTGGACGATTCACGACTGATACACGCTAGCATCCAGTTACGGATTTCGGCGAACGGGAGGTCCGGCAATCTTCGATGGCGGTGGAGATGGAAAACCGCCTCCCAATCCGAGAAGGAGCGCGTCCAATGGCGCACCTGCCGACATATGTGCCAGCGGCAAGCCGTCGAGGATTGTGAAGTCAATCAGGACCAAGTCCGATCTCATGCCGGCTGAATCCTCGACCAGCTCGAGCTTCTCTCGCAACGGCCCGACTCGCCGACGTGCCTCCAACTCGATCTCCTCGCCTGAAACGTTCCGCAATGCCGCGTTGAAGTCCGCGAAGTGTCGGGCGTTGGATCGCGCCGATGCCAGTTCTCCACCGGCGAAGAGATCCGCGCTCCAGGCATTGCCATACAACGATCCCCCTGCTGAATAGGCAAGATCGAACAAGATTCGGTTCTTACCCGATGGATCGACCTGAAGGAACAGCGACGCGAAGGCGCCGTCGGCAGTGTGCAAAGCTACAAAGGGCAGAGGGAGTTCGGGGATCAAAATAACGCCTGCAGACAGGAATCCCGTCCCCACCGGAGATTCCGTCATCCCCAGGATGAGTGCAGGAACCTCGGCCACGCTCGCAAGGGGAAACGCTCGCCCCGACTTCTTATCGATGGAATACACCCCCAAACCGCCGCCGTACAAGCTGCCAGCTGCGTCAAAAGCCAGACCCCACACAAGCCCCGGCTCTGCAATACCGGTACGAAGCGGCAAGGGTGTGCCTTCGCCCGTCTCGGAATCAATGACGTACACTTGCTGCCCTTGTGCATCGGGCGCCAAACCGATCGCATAAACAAGACCGGTGGTCGGATCGACCGCAACGTCCTTGACCGCCCCAGGTTCGGATCCGACCGGCCCTACGGGCGTCGCGAACGGAACGGATGCGACCACATCCACATAGCTATCAAATCCGGCAGACGGATCGCCGAACGCAAGACCGGTCCCAACCAATGAGACCGGGGGAACATCCAACGCGATTCCGCGCAACAAACTCGCCGGCATTGGCAGCAAAGATTCAGCATTCGCACCATCCATATCGGCGCGCATAACCCGCGCGATATTGAACTTGCCGGGCATCACCGTCCAGTACATTCGACGCGCGCCGACGTCCAGGTAGATCCCCCCGGCGGATCTGAACGCGACATCGGTGACACCGGCTCCGTCCAGGTCAGACCGCTGTATGGTCCCACTACCACCGATCAAGCCGTCCAGCGACCAGAACATCTGACCCCCCACCGGATCGATGGCAAAGGTCCGCGCGTTGACGGCAATGACGTCTTCAACGCCCGCTCCGTCAAGACCGGCGCGGCGAATGCCCGCGGGCTCCAACCAGTACATCCGGCCCGAGGCCACATCGAGTGCCAACGCACTCGGGAAGTTCAGCCCTCCGGCGATGACGTCTTCGATGTTCGACCCATCAAGGTTCGATCGTTGAATCCTG
>JAJDDU010000345.1 GCA_029260155.1 Phycisphaerae bacterium
ACTCGGCCAGAGATGGGGCAGCCATTGCAATCTCGAAGCACCCGCTTGGGCTAGCCGAAAACCACGGCCATGCTCGGATAGAAGAATGGGAAACAACGGCTGGTTGTTGACATCAAGAGGGCTTTCATAGAAGTGCGGCACGGCAACAGACCACCAGTTAGCACCGAATAGCGACGACACACTCAGAGAGCGACACCGGACTCGATCCCGCGTTGCAGGAGTCTTCAAGAGACACCCCCTTGTGGTCGTGCTGATCGTGGTCGCAACACAGCTTGCTGTGATGACGGTGGGCGACGTTCGTCGAGATTCGCTGCGGCGGGAGATCATGGCCGCAATTGCCGAAGCGGATGAGTCTGGCCAACCGGTGCGACTGGCCAGCGCGACGTCGTTCGACTGGAACGAGGCATACCTGTTTGGGCGGTATACGGACGGCGCGTCTATCCGGCGAACTCTCGGATATCCGTGGCGTGCTGCGGACCGCGAGGCCCCGGCTTTTCACGATTCATACAGTCTCCTGGTCTTTGTCCGTTCGGGGATGGTTGTGCAACACGTGCAGATTCGCCGCACCGATATTGAGTTTGTCGGGGGCGTGAGAGCGGCTCGATTCACGCGCGACAATGCGGTATTCACCGTCACAGAATCGCCGCGGTCCTGGCCACTCTATTGGCTCAAACACGCCGCAGGGAGTGACGCGAAATGAGGGCGATGATGACCGCTCGGCGACACACGACAGCCGGTCGTAGCGAGACGTCGAAGTTCTAGGCTTAATGAAACCGGTTCACCGTGGATCCCCGCTGACTGATGCCAATTGCCGCCGATGGAACGCGGCAGTTGCGATTGAGAGCAGCACCAGGACAAACGCGACCGTGCTCGACAGCGTAGCGACGGGAACGGGAACCGGTTCGGCGTCGACCTGAAATTCGAACGCACCAATGTCGACGACGGGTGGGTCGCCGGCGCCGGTGTCCTCGGTCGCGGGATCGTCCACGAACCGCGGTAAACCGTCGAAATCCAGAGTGACATTGGATGGCACTGCTGCGTTGAGGCCTGCGTCGATCAAGGGAGAGCCGATCCCAAGACGAAGATCCTCGTCGCCCGAGCCGGGTACGCCATCGGCGCCGAACTCGTCGATGAATAGCGGGTCGGTGGCGAAGTTGCCTGCACCTTCCGCCGGGAGCACGCCCGCGTAGGACTGAATACAGCAGTGGTTGAGCGTGAGGAATAGCGGATCGGACGGGGTCCAAACCTGAGCGGTTTCGGCGTCGCTGCCGGCGGTGCCCGCGTTGGCCCAGAGGGCGCAGTTCGAGATCGTCGCCCGCCCGAATGTGCCTTCTAAAAACGCACCGCCGCCGATGGTATCGGCTGTCGTACGGTTGGCGACAAGCGTGCAGTTGACCAGTTCGTATTCGCTATGGTCACCGGCAATGCCGCCGCCACGACTGGCTGCGTTGCCGATGAACAGGCAGTTTGTGAACGTGGGTTGCCCCCCGACGAGCGTGATGGCTGCGTGGACGCCGCCGCCGGTGGAAATCCCGAGAGATATGGCTCGATTCTGAGAGAATTCGCAGTCCTCAAAACGGCCACCTCTCTCCACCCAAACGCCGCCGCCCATGTCGGCTTCGTTCTCGATGATGCGGCAGCGTTTCACCAGCGGGTCGCTTTCGGGAGCGACGCGTATCCCGCCGCCGCCGCCCAGCCCCGGCTCATCGGAGGCCATCCCTCCTCGAATGGTGAATCCGTTCACTTGTACGCCTGGGTTTTCGATCCGAAGTACGTGGAAGCTGTTGTCCTCCCTATTGGCAAAACTGGGTCCGTCGTCGCCCGCAAGATCAGCGGAAAGCAGAGTGAGGTTGGCAACGACATCGCGCTCGCCAATCGCTTCTTCCGTTCCATCGAATCCGCCGAATAGTCCGACACCGCCCGGTGGATTGAGTGACACTGCCCTGTCGGCGGAATCGGTGGGCAGATACGTCCCGTGCGTCACCCAAACCGCATCGCCCGCCCCAGCGACGGACAATGCGTTGCGAACGCCGGATACTCCCTGAAACGCGTTGCTCCACGGCGTTCCGTCGTTGGTGCCGGTCGTGGCTGCCTCGTTCACAAACCACGTGTCGCCCGTCGCGCTCGGCGCTGGCATGAACACAACCACCAAGCTCAACAGCGCGACTCGGATTCCGCACAGGGTCTTCCCCTCCTGTTATGCGCCGAGCAACTGGAGATCAACACACATGTCGCGTTGTTATGGCTGCGTGTTGTCCATGGCGGCGCCGGCCCATGCGCGGGTGGCCGGCTCCACGCCGTTGACCAACCGACGGAACGCGAGCAGATCGAACGGCGACACGTCGCCAGTGCGATCGGTATCGACGAAATCCAACAGCGTACCCTGCGTCGGCGTTGCCACGCTGTTCACCAGTTGGCGGAACTTGAGCAGGTCGAAGGGGCCAACCGTCTGGGTCTGGTCTACGTCCGCTGGCAAGTAGCCGATATCGAGCCGATCGGGCTCGTTAACACCGGGGCCTGCGTCGCCGATGGACGCAATGGCGTTTCCGCACGTATCTTCGACGTTGACGATGATCGTGGTCCATTCCTGCAACGTGATGATGCGGTCCAAGGTGACGCGGATGGTCGGATTGTTGGTAACGTCCACGTTGGCAACGTTCGGCGGTGTGCCTCCACCCGTTTCCATGATGGACACTGAGGCGGCGGCGATCTCAGTCATGCCACCAATGGCGAAGACCGGCTCGTCGAAGACCAGCGTGAACGTGTTCAGTCCCCCGTTCACTGTGATGCCGTCGTCGCTTTCGGATCTTGGGTCGATGTACCCGCTGAACGGCCTGGTCTCGCCGGGCAGGCCGTCGGCGTGGACGATGGACGGACCGATTTCGTCGGTGCAGTCCACGACGATGAGTGTCACCGACGTGTCACTGTATTGCACGTCAAACGCGCGTCCGGGTCCGGCCGCGCCGGCCGGCAGCGCGAACACGCCCGCTCGGGAGTTGAAGGTCATCACCTCGAAAGTGTCACCCAAGTTGGGCACGTAGCCGTCCACAACGGAGGCGAGCACGACGCCGTCGAGGGTGGCTGCTCCGTTGATGGTGAGGACGTCGAACTCGCCGGGCAGTATCCCGCCGATTTCGACGCGGAATACGGCGGTCGATTGCTGCGTGTACGTTCCGTTGATGGTCAGTTCGCCGACGCTGTCGCCGGGCGCCACTCTGCCGCCGCTATCGACGTCGGCGTTCACCGCGCCGGTTCCACCGAGCGTCCCGCCCAGAAGATCGACGACTCCTCCGTTGACGGTTAGGTCTCCGTCAACAATCGTCGATCCCCCGGTTTGCGTGAAGTTGCCGGCGCGCGTCAGCGTGCGTCCGGCGTCGACGAGGACCTCGCCGCGGTTGTCCATCCCGCCCTGCGCAATGGTCATGGATCCGTCGCCGGTGACGCGGAGCAGGCCGGTGTTTACGAGGCTGCTTCGGTGATCGATCGTCATTGCGGTCAGTTGGTCGGCGATGATCGTGCCGCGGTTCATGACGTCGATGGTGTTCATGCCGAGGTTGCCAGAGCCGCGAATCGTGTGGTCGCTGTCGTTGATCAGGACCCAGTTGAAGCCTGTTCCCGTGATTCGATTGTTGACGTGGTCACCCATCCAAAGGGCGCCGCCACCGCTCAAGGTCGCGGGGTTGGTATCGACGGTGAGATCGGTACCGTTCCCGACAGAGTTCATGGTCATCACGGCGTTGTTGGTGAGTACGCCCCGAATCCGCGGATCGGAGTTGTCGGTCACTGAAAGCAACCCAGTGTTGGTGACGTTCTGGAGGATCGGGTTTACGACGGTACGCACCTCACCGGTGCCCTCGGTGGTCAGCAGCCCGCCGATGATGTGCGAGGTGTTGTTGATATCCACGAATGAAGCATCGAGCGCCTGAATCGTGCCGTTGGTGTTGTCGATGGTCGAGGTCCAGAGGTTCAGGATCCCACCACCGCTGGCCTGCATGATCCCATTGTTGAAGCTGCCGGGCGCGCCGCCTCGTGTATCGACCGTCAGGGCGGTGGCCTGGTCGGCGTCGATGAGCCCGTTGTTGGTCAGGTTGATTACGTTGATTCCGATGTTGCCGGCACCGCGGATGGTGTGCTGGGCGTCGTTGATCAGGACCCAGTCAAACCCGGTCCCGGTGAGGCGGTTAGTGGCGCTGTCGCCCATGGCCAGGACGCCGTTGCCGCTCAGCGTCGCCGGGTTCGTATCGACGGTGAGGTCTGTGGAAGCCCCCTCCGAGTTCATGGCGATGGTCGCATTGTTGGTGATCACGCCTCGAATCCGGGGATCGTGGCTATTCGGGACCGAGATGAGCCCCGTATTGGTGACGTCGGTCAACGTCGGGGCGCCGATGGCACGCACTTCACCCGCGCCTTGCGTTGTCAAGAGTCCCCCGATGATGTGCGCATTGCTGACTTCCACGAGCGAGAGGTCGAGCGCTTGAATGATCCCGTTGGTGTTGTCGATGGTCGAGGCCGAGACGCTCAGCGTTCCGCCGGCGCTGGCCTGCATGACGCCGTTGTTGAAGCTGCCCGGACCGCCGCCTCGTGTGTCGACCGTCAGGGCGGTTGGCTGGTCGGCGTCGATGAGTCCGTCGTTGGTCAAGTTGATCACATTGGCTCCGATGTTGCCGGCGCCGCGGATTGTGTGCTGGGCGTCATTGATCAGGACCCAGTCGAGGTTTGCGCTGGTAATGCGGTTGTTGGCATTGTTTCCCATCAGCAACGTACCCGGCCCGCTTAGTGTGGCGGGGTTTGAACCAACGGTGAGATCCGTGGCGGCTCCGGCGGAGTTCAGTTCGATCGTCGCGTCGTTGGTCATCGTTCCGGCGATCCGTGGGTCCACATTGTTGTCCACGGAGATCGTTCCGGTGTTGGTGACGTCTTCCAATGTCGTGTTGTTCCCCGTGATGTGCATCTCGCCGGTATCCACGGTGGTCAGCAATCCGCCGCGGATGTGCGAATTGGTGAGGTTGACGAAGGATGTGTCCAGGGCCTGGATCGTGCCATTGCTATTGTCGATACCCGTCCCAGAGAACACCAGCGTGCCGCCGCCGCTGGCCTGCATCACGCCGTCGTTGGCATTGTTGTCGGCGCTGCTACGCAGATCGACGGTGAGCGGTGCGGACTGGTTGGCGTCGATCAGCCCACGATTGACCAGGTTGACGGTCTCCACCCCGAGCTGCCCGGAACCTCGTATGGTGTGATCGACATCGTTGATCAAATCCCAGTCGAAGTTTATCCCGGTGATACGGTTGCTAGTGGCGTCAGACATGGCCAGGACGCCAGTGCCGGTGAGCGTCGTTGGGTTCGTCGCAATGGTCAGGTCAGTCAAGCCGCCGGCGGAGTTCATGGCGATCGTCGCGTTGTTGGTCATCGTTCCGGCGATCCGTGGGTCCACGGTGTTGTCCACGGAGATCGTTCCGGTATTGGTGACGTCTTCCAATGTCGTCGTATTCCCCGTGATGTGCATCTCGCCGGTATCCACGGTGGTCAGCAAGCCGCCGCGGATGTGCGAGTTTCTGAGGTTAACCACGGATGCGTCCACGGACTGGATCGTGCCATTGGTATTGTCGATGGCCGTCCCGGAGAACACCAGCGTGCCGCCGGCGCTGGCTTGCATCGTGTCGCTGTTGATGTTGTCGGCGACGCCGCCGCGCAGGTCGACGGTCAAGGCGGTGGGCTGGTTGGCGTCGATCAGCCCGCGATTGACCAGGTTGACGGTCTCCACCCCGAGCTGCCCGGAACCTCGTATGGTGTGATCAACATCGTTGATCAGATCCCAGCCGAACCCCATCCCGGTGATACGGTTGTTGGCGGCGTCGGACATGACCACGGCGCCGGTGCCGGTGAGCGTCGTCGGGTCTGTCGCAAGGGTCAGGTCGGTCAAGCCGCCGTCGGAGTTCATCGCGATCGTCGCGCTGTTCGTGATGGTCCCGGACAGACGCGGGTCCACGGTGTTGTCGACCGAGATCAAGCCGGTGTTGGTGATGTTCTCAAGCGTCGTTGTGTTTCCCGTGACGCGCACTTCGCCGCTGCCTTCGGTGGTCAGCGTTCCGCCGCGGATGTGCGAGTTGCTGAGATTCGTGACCGCCCCGTCAAGTGCCTGGATAACGCCGCCGGTGTTGTTGATGCCAGTGCCGGAGAAGAGCAACGTGCCGACGCCGCTGGCCTGCATCGTTCCATCGTTGATGTTGTTGTCCACGGCGCCACGCAGATCCACCTTCATCTGAGTTGGTTGATTGGCGTCGACAAGCCCGTGGTTGATCAGGTTGATGGTCTCCAAGCCGACCTGCCCCGATCCGCGGATGCTGTGACCCGCGTCGATGACCAGATCCCATTCGAAGCCCTGGCCGGTGATGCGGTTGTTGGCATTGTCTCCGAGCAGGAGCACGCCGTCGCCGGTCAGCGTCACGCTGGTTGAACCCAGAATCAGGTCAGTGAGCGAGCCGGACGACGCCATCTCGATCAAACCTGCGTTGGTGATCGGGCCACCGGCTATGGTCAGGTCTCGGCTGTTCAGAAACGTCAGATGATCGCCGGCGTCGACGGTGAGGCTGGTGATCGTTGCGTTCATGTCGAGCAAGACGTTGGCATCGTTCAAGCCGTCATTATCGATACGGACGTCATAAAGCGTACCACCGTTGTTGGGCACGACAGCGGGGTCCCAGTTGGCCGTGTCATTCCAGTTGGCGCCGTCGGGACCAATCCAAGTGATGGGCTCTGCCGTAGTTGGCACGACCGCAATAATCGCTACGATCCACATTGTCACAGTCATTTGTAATGCACGATCTCGTATCATCAGTTACCCTCCTGAGAGTTGCCTGCCTCTGTCAAAGAACTGCTTTCCGCCCGTTGATGCGCGCGAAATCCCTAGCGGCGTCGAGCCGATCTGGCCCGCAATAGTAGCGGGTTTCGTCGAAACACCCCCGGATCACTCCACACCCCCCCCTTTGCCGCCCCTTGGGTAATTCGTTGAAGTGAGTGTATGGTACAGACGCACGCACCGCGATTCAACCGTGTGTCGACATTGTTGGCTGAGTGGGGACGGCGCGCAGTGATGACCAGAGCCCAGAGCGCCAACGACGGGTTGACGGCACGAGAGCGTATCGCGAAGCAGCGACCCCGCGCTGGCGCTTGGGGCTCTGATGGGTCTATCCGCCTAGGAAGCTCTCGGCCAAGTCGACGAGTTCCTTGACGTGGGTGACGCTGGAATCGAGGAGCTTGCGCTCGTCCGCATCGAGATCGACTTCGATGACCTTCTCGACGCCGTTCTTGCCGAGCATGCAGGGCACGCCGACGAAGTATCCGCCGACTCCATACTCCTCTTGGCAGAACGCAGCGCACGGCAGGATGCGGCGCTTGTCCTTGATGATGGCTTCAGCCATCTGGACGCTGCCGGCGGCTGGAGCGTAGTAGGCGCTGGTGCCCATGAGCTTGACGAGTTCGCCGCCGCCCATCTTGGCACGTTGGATGATCTCGTCGAGACGCCCCTTCTCGATGAACTGCGTGACCGGGATGCCGGCGATGGACGTGTAGCGTGGCAGCGGCACCATGTCGTCGCCGTGGCCACCCATCAGCAACGCGGAGATATCCTCGACGCTGCAATTCAATTCCATGGCGATGAATGTGCGGTAGCGCGCGATGTCCAGGCAGCCGGCCTGCCCGACGACCTTGCGGGGGTTGAAGCCGGTCTTCTTCCACGCGGTGTAGACCATGGCGTCGAGGGGGTTGGATACGACGATGA
>JAJDDU010000346.1 GCA_029260155.1 Phycisphaerae bacterium
GCCCCTGACTTGGCCCGATGTTGCTCCAATTGCCATTTGCGTTGCGACGATAGAGGCCCTCGGGCGCTATGGAGGTCGGGCCGTCCGAGATGGCATACAGTTGCCCGTCCGGGGCGAACGAAACGAAGTTGTACCGCGTGCCGGGCAACGCTTCGAGCGTCCAGGATTGCCCGCCATCGCGCGACAAATACGCCCCGCCGTCGTTAAGCCCGGAGAAGGCGATGGCCAACTCGCTAGAATCGAGCGGGTTGACTGCAACCGATTCTACGTTCAGCGCGCCAATGCCGGTCGATGCAGCCTCGAAGTTGTTGCCGGAATCGTCGCTTCTCAGGACGCCGACCGAGCTCCCGCCAATCCAAAGATTCGTAGAGCTGTCGGGTTCGAAGCGGACGGAGTTGACGGTCAACGACGCCGTTCCGCCGATGCCGAACGACCAGCTTGCACCGCCGTTCGTCGAACGGAACACACCCGATCCTCCGCTGGCAACGTAAACGATCTGGGCATCGTCGTGGTCGACCTCGACGTCGTTGATGATCAAGCTAGGCCAAGTTCCGTCGTGCAGCGGCGTCCACGAGGCGCCGAGATTGTCGCTCGCGAATGCGCCGACGGTCTGCGAACCGAAGGCTGTTCCGCCGACCAGCAGCAGACGCGCGCCGTCATGCACGATGTCGTGCAGCGGGCGATTGGGAACGCCGCCCGACCGATTGATCCAGCTCAAGCCGCCGTTCGTCGAGACCCACACCTGCCCGCCGCCGAACGACCCGCCGAAACAGGCTGCGACGATGTCCGAGTCGTTGGGGTCGATCGCGATCCCCCGACAGCCGATCGGGCTCCCCAGCGGCGGGGTCAGGTTGGCCCAGGTCGTACCGCCATTGGGGGAGCGCATGACGTTTACCGGTTGCCCGCCAAGCGCGTCGGCGATCCCGATCCAGATCACGTCCGCATCGTCAGGGTCAACGGTCACCACCGAGACCTGATCGTTGGGACCGATGCCGAGATTCAACTGGGTCCAGTTGGCCCCGTCGTTCGTGCTCTTCCATACGCCGTCGGCCGTGCCGACGTACGCGACGCCCGACGGCGCGAAGGCAATGCTGAACACGCTGGTCCCGTCGAGGTCGGGCACTATGCTCCAGTTGTCGCCGCCGTTGATCGAGCGATAGAGCGTCCCGCCGCTGCTGCCGGCTGGTGCGAGTCCAGCCAGGATGATCGTGTCGTCGATGGGCGAGGCTGCGACGTCTTCCATGTCGCCGCCGAATGGCCCGAGGGCCTGCCAGTCGGAAGAGTCGCCAACTTCGGGCACGCTCTTCGGGCTCACCACGCTTGTCGCCGGCGCGGCCGCGCGCAGACCGTGTTCGTCCATTCGTACGGTCGAATCGATTGCGGACGCCAACCCCACCGGCGCCAGCGCGAGCACGAGAAACAGCTTCTGCATGATGGCGGTCTCCTCCAATCACAGCCGGTCTCACCCGAGCCGGCGCGGCGATCAGAGGACATTGTAGCAGATCGCGGGGGTCAATCGGAAGGCGTAATCCAACCGCACAGCGGCCGTTTTCCTGCCCGGATTACTTTGCTTCCACCGCCAGCTCTTCGTCGCGTTCGAGGCGACTCCCCTTCTGAATCACACCACGAAAGACCAGAATCAGCACCGGAGAAGCAATCGCGATGGCCGCCAGAATCACGCACATGAACTGCGGGCTCTGTGTGTACGGCACGGTCGCCAACCGGTCCGTCACGTCCGGCGGGCAGTACTCGGTCAGCATCTTGCCCGCCAACGGACCTTCGGCGAAGCGGGCAAAGAACATCGGAGCATAGGAGAGTCCCATGTACGACGCCTCACGGCCTTTCGGGGCAATGGCTGCGGTGTACTCGTAAAGTCGCGGCGACCAGATAGCCTCGCCGATCGAAAACGCAATGATCTGCAGGATCACGATCAGACCATACCCCTCGGCCAACGTCCAGCCGAGCCGCCCGCAAAACCAAACGGGATGAACGACCAGCAAAAGCATCGATCCCGCGGATATGCAGATGCCAAAGAACATGACATTGAACAACTTGAATCGCGCAACGATCGGCGTCGACAGAATAACGCCGAAACAGATGATAAACGGATTAATCGAGTTGAGTGCGCCGATACGCACGTTTGCCTTGTAGGTCCGCAACTCGCCCTCCACGCCAAGGACGGTGTAATTGCCTCCTTTGTCATTCAGTTTCCACTCACGCCCCGAGACCAACGAAGTTATCCGAGTCTGGTTCGACAAAGCATGACCGTGCTCCTCAAACGCCTGCCGAAGAATGCGGGAGATGCGACGGGCGTCCAGATCCTCGATCATCGCCCGCTCGATGCTGAACGCGCGTTTCGATACGAGACCGAGGTACTTCTTCGGATAGTCGTAGACATCCAATCCGTCGTCCGTCGCCCGAATGACGTAGCTTCCTCCCTTGTCTTCTATGCTCCACCGAATGCCTCGCGTTTCGCGCACGATCTTCGCGTCGTCGGAGAGCACAATACCGAGATCTTCATCAAACGCGCGCAGCAGTTCCGGCGGAGTTTCCTCCTCGCTTAGATTGACATACAGAGCAGGGGCCACGTCGAAAACCGCCGCTTCGATTCCGTAGTCTCGGTCTCCGTCGCGCACGCGCCAAACGGTCGTTTCGTCCGCTTCGACGGAGACCTTCGCAGATCCGGATAGAGCGAGTTGGTTCTCGTCGAAAACCTGCCGCGCCTCAGTTGACAGCTTCTCTGCATCGAGCTCGTCTCGACAGGACGCGTCCGCAGCGAACGCGAAGCCGGACATCGTCCGCATGTAGTACTTGGGGTAGACTTGGTATTGGTGCTCGAAAACCAGTCGAACACCCACGAGGATGACAAGGAAGAGAATGAAGCGCCAGAAGGCGGACTCCTTGAAGACACTCGCAGCGACCGTCCAAGGCGCTTCCCATTTCTTGTCCTCGTCTCCGTCGGCTTTTTCCGCGGCGCGTTCGCCCATGCTGTCTGTCGCTGGCGCGCCTGTCGCTTGGGCATCGACGCGGGCGAGGGGCTTGCGCCAGAGAACGAGGATGGCAACCCAACAAAGGATGCTCATTGTGGAACCGACCATGAAGACGGAGCGATTTCCCCACGGGAGTGCCCGCGCCGGATCGAGCGTCCAGTTGCCCAGAAAGGCGCCGATGTTCATGAGAAAGTAGAGCATGTTGAAGCCGGCCGTCTGAGACTTTGCGGTGGTGTAACGCTTGGTCGCTGCGATCAGAATCGGTGTCATGATCGCAGTGCCGACCATGACAACAAACAGCGCAGGAATCACGATGGATTCTGCGGTCGTCGCGCTGATGGCCAACCGCGAGGCCACAAGCAGAAGCACCGATAGGTGCAACGTGCGCTTGATCCCCAGCGAATCACCAATGAAACCCGCGACAAACCCGACGCCGGTGTAAACAGCCATGCACGCCGCCCACAGATTCGCGGCATGCGCGTCGTCGTACCCCAGCGTCTCGCTGAGATAAAGCGTGCTGACCGTCAGCATGGCGAAGTAGGCCACGCCGTCGAGCAAATTCACCAACTGAACGACCCAGAACTCCCGGCCACACTCCTTAAGCGCGCCAAATTCTCGGAAGTAGCTACGTACGGCCTTGCCGACGGCACCGCTGGTGTCTGTGTCTGTCACGTGATCCTCCGAGAGATTCCGTCAACCGCCGCCCGACCCATTCAAGCAGTGGAGATGTTACTCTCTGATTGCTGCGCGTGACAGCACGCTATTGAGAATGGCGGCTGTGGGGTGGTGGGTGGCACGGTCTTGCGGAGCGGGGCGCAGCAAGGCGGTGAATGACGCGTGCTATTCCACGGCCTGGCTTCGCCAGACCGTGCCACCCGTCGCGTTACAATCGGCGAAACTCATGCCTACAGATCGAGGGAACACGACTGTTCAAACGCCGACTTTGGTGACGCGGGCGACTTCCTCGACGCTGGTCTCGCCGCGCAGCACCTTGGCCCAGCCGTCCTCGCGCATGTAGTTCATGCCGTTGCGGCGGGCGGCTTCGGTCATTTCGCCGATCGAAGCGCGCTTGACGACCAACTCGCGCATCTCGTCGTTCATGGTCAGCAACTCGAAAATCCCGAATCGGCCTCGGTAGCCGCTGTGTCTGCACTCGCGACAGCCGGTTCCGTGGTAGAGCTTCTGCCCCGGTTCGAGATGCAGATCGGAGGGGATCTTCGTGGGATCTGGCGCGTAGGCCTCTTTGCAGTCCGGGCAAATCTTGCGAACCAAACGCTGGGCCAGCACCCCACCAATCGCGCTGCTGACCAGGAACGGCTCGACGCCCATGTCCAACAACCGGGCGTTTGCGGTCGGCGCGTCGTTGGTATGCAGCGTGCTGAAAACGAGGTGACCGGTGAGCGAAGCGTTGATGGCCACCTCCGCGGTATCGAGGTCACGAATCTCACCGACCAATATCACGTCCGGGTCGTGTCGCAAGAACGAACGCAACCCGGCAGCGAAGGTCAGCCCGATCTTCGCTTTCACGCCAACCTGGTTGATCCCGTCCAGATGATACTCGACCGGGTCTTCCACGGTCATGATCTTGATTCTGTCGCTCTTGATCGAGTTCAGCGCTGAGTAGAGCGTCGTCGTCTTGCCCGATCCCGTCGGGCCTGTCACCAGGATGATCCCGAATGGCTGTTGGATCAGCGTCGTGAAGCGCGTGTTGATCTCGCCGGTCATACCCAGGCTTTCGAGCGCGAGCAACGCGGACGACTTATCGAGAATACGCATCACCACCCCAGCCCCGTAGACCGTGGGAATAATGCTCACACGGAGGTCAATCTCTTTGTTCTGAGCGCGGATTTTGAACCCGCCGTCCTGCGGCAGACGGTGCTCGGCGATGTTCAGGTTGGACAGGATCTTGATGCGCGAAACGATCGCCGCGTGAAAGCGGCGGATCTCCGGGGGCACGTTCGTGGTGTGCAGCACGCCGTCGATGCGGTATCGAATGCGCAACCCGTTCTCGAACGGTTCGATGTGCACGTCGCTCGCCCGATCGCGAATCGCTTCCAACAGAATCTCGTTCACCAAGCGAACAACGGTGGCCTCCTGGGCCATCTCGATGAGGTCTTTGTCTTCTTCGGCTGTGTCGGTCACCAGCTCGACGCGGTCGCCGACCATCGCTCCGACGACCTCGCCGCCGACGCCGTAGTGCTCGTTGATGGCCCGCTTAACGTCGCCCTCGGTGGCCAGGAGCGGCTCGACGCGCATGCCGGTCAGCATGCGAATCTCATCGAAGGCATAGAGATTCAGAGCATTGGCCGTCGCGATGCGGATGGTCCCGTTTTCGCGGGCAACGGGAAACAGGTGATACTTGTGGACGATTCGCGACGGGATCGTCTTTAGCAGCTCCGCGTCGACGTCGATCACGCTAAGGTCGATGACCGGAATCGATAGCTGCTCGCCGATTACCTCAAGCACGTCGCGCTCGTTGGCGTACCCCAACTCGATCAACAACAATTCGATGCGGTCAGTCGGACGCTTGCATCGATCGCGTGCCTCTTCGAGTTGGGAGGCTGAAATCTTGCCACGCTTGAGTAGTATCTCGCCGAGTGCCACCTTGGTCCCTTCGCAAGTTCATCCGCCGGCCGCCCCGAAAGAGAGCACAGAACCGGCCGAAACGCGTCGCATTTTTTCCTCAATCGGACCGCCTGTCCACGCCCAGGACGACCAACCGCGGCGCCGACGTGCGCGAACAGCCGCCGCCCACACTACCTCATACCGCCGAAACCACCGCCGGGTGCCTAGAAATCGAGCATTTGCCGACGAGCGCTCCACAGGGCCGAACACAATCGCAAAGTAGTCCGTGATAGGACTTTACGGAAGACCTCAGCGCACCGTCGGGTCTCCCGCCGGCCTGACTCAGCTTCTATTGGACGCTCTGAAGACCCCTGCCACGGTCCTTGCTCATGGCATTTGGCAATCGTACGGTCACGTAGGATCGTAATGACACGGATGGAGATAGAGCGGTGCAACGGATCGTAAAAACCTGGACAAAACTGCTTTTGGCAGCCACGCGCCTCGCCCGCAGCGAGGACGGGCCGACTTCTGCGGAATACGCCGTGATGCTCGCTGTGATTATCGTCGCAGCCATCGCGGGCATGCAGACCTTCGGCGACGGCGTGCGCGGTCTGTACGTCGCGATCGAGGGTGCCTTGACAGTGACGTAGCGCCCACCGGCGCTAATCCGCGCTGAAGACGGATCGGAAGTACACGTCGGGATCCTGAACAACCGTCGTCAGGACGGTCGTGGCTACGCTCGTCGTGCCGTCCGCGTCTTGCAGGCGCGTCTCGGTCAAGACCTGACCGCGGGCCAACGTCAATTCGCGCTGGAACGCCTGTGACGGCGAGCGGTCCATGATGTCCACCAAGGCAACATGTCGCAAGCCGACCAGGTGCCCGATCTCGTGGGCAACCGTCTGCGAGAGGCCGAGGGTGATGTTGTTGACGGAGTTGATGGCCGCCGTTCGACAAGGGAGGCCACGTCCCTGGAAACTGCCCACGTAGACCACAGCCTCGTCGTCCGAAATGCGATTCCCGGTATCTAGCGGCGCGCCTGCCGGCAGCACTTCGCCGAAGATGACACGGTCTTGGCACTCTGAATCCCCAGCCCCCAGAGGGATCGTCGAATCCAACGTGAAATCGTCGTCGCGCGCTACGACCCGCTCCGGCGAGAGGGTCACGCGTGAAAACGGAACCGCAGGCAAGCCGTCACGCTCTTCGAATACCTCGATCGGCGTGCCGTCGAAAATGGAACGCACGCGGGCGACGATGCCGTCACGCACCTGATCGCTGATCTGCTCTAGAAAAGCCCGCTCCTCGTCGCTGCCCGAATCCGGATCGAACAGCCCCGGTGCAGAGAGATAGGACGCGTCGAAACTGATGACCACCCGTTGCGTCGCCGGCGGCTCGAAGGAAACATCTCCCGCAGACAGTGTGATCTTCCCAAGGAGTGCAGCCCCCGTTGCGTCGGCGGCGAATTCCGCAAACACGAAGTACCGACCCGCAGCCGGAATCCGATAGTCGAAGGCTTCGTTGGCAGGACCGCCACCGACGACGGTCCCCGCCTCTTCGAAAGCGCCATCTTCAGCCAGAATCAGGACGGATTCGACGGCTGTGCCTTCCACGAACACGCGGATGACATCGCCCGCGTCCACCTGCCCGATCGGCGTAACGGTTGCCGTCAAATCGTGCGACCCACCGTCGATGGCCACGGCAGGCAGATCGCGAAACGGGTTGATTTCGGTGACGTCATCGCCGGCCATCGGGCAGCCGGCGACTGCACACAACAGGATTGCAGCAACGCGGGTTGTGCGGGTGATTCTCTGCATCGGGCTTCTCCTCCCACTCACAACGGTTCCGCCACGACGGCAATCACCTCGATAGGCGATTCCACAATGATCGCGTCCGGTCGAAACGCGAACTCATCCGAAAAGAACTCGACCTCGTACGCCCCCGGCGGCCGATCGAACGAAAATGCCCCGTTTGCGTCGGTCGTCGTGAATGCGATCGGCGCACCAAAGCCAGCGTCGGGGTCGTTGTCGTCATCTCCGTCGCCGAGTCGCACACGGAACCGCGTCCGCAACAGCACGCCGATCCCCTCAACGCCAGTGCCGCCCGCGAGCATCACAGTGCCGCCGAACGGTGCGATCGCAGCCGGCGCGGGCGGCACGACGTCGGCAATGGCCGGATCCACGCCGGTCACCTCCCACGTCGCATCGATCCCATCGAAGATACCCGAGTTACGGATCTCATCTTCGATGGCGGTGTCCTGCGCGATCTTGACCCGGGCAACGCCGTCTTCAGTTTCCCAGTTGATGATTGTGTACGTCTCAACGGCCTGCACGCCGCACGCGGGAACATCGAACACTTCCCCAGCGATCACGGGTGCAGCCTCGACGGCTTCGGTCTCATCCAACCCAATGGGCACTTCGTCGTTTGCACGCCGGTAGATCAGCAGTTGCAGGTCAAGCGAGCTGGGGCATCCGCTCCCGGTGAAGTCCAGAAACGTGCCGCGGAAGGTCGCCCCAGGTGGCAAGAGCGGAACCTGCCGAAACGCAGCCGGCGTATCGCTGTGCTCGCGAACGCCGAGGGTGGCGTAGAATTCAAGCGAGAAGTTGGTGAACGCGAAACGCGTCTCAATGGGCAGTCCCACGAAGGCTGGGGGCTCAAGCCCGCACGACGAAAGCAGTAACGCCATCGTCGTCACCAGGAACGTATGAAAGGCCGGTTTCATTCCGTCTCCAATTCCATGACAAGCCGGATGCCTCGAAAGTGCGTGACAACGCCGGCCGTACTGTAGTTGCGCTGCGACGAACGGCACCTGATGGCTGGGTTATTGTAGCTTCCTCCGCGAATGGCGTACAGCATCGCATCTCGCAGCTCCGGATGCTCGACAAGGTCCGGCTCATATCGCGAGTCGCACCATTCCTTCAGCCCGCCGTGCATGTCGAACAGCCCGTACCAGTTGGGCATCTTCTGTGCCACGACGTGGTTTTCGACCATCGGTGCGTTGCAGTTGGCAAAATAGGGCGCGTATTCGGCGTCGTCCCCGAAACAGAATCGTCGAGCGCTTCCGCCGCGGCAGGCGTACTCCCACTCGTCCTCGGTCGGTAGGCGGTAGACTCGCTCTGTGGTTTTGGTGTTTAGCCACGCGCAATACTCACGCGCCGCATCCAGGCTTACGTAATTGACGCCGATACGAGCGTTTTCATCCATGGTCCGCGACTTGATGGCGTCGCGGGTTTTGTCACGGGCGTCGTTACCGGTGGCGGTGACGATCAACGCGGTCGGCGTGGTGTCTTCGGTCATCGACTCACTGCTGCCGGCCGAATTGACGAACGGCGATATCGCAGCGAGCGTCACTTCCGTCGTCGATACGTAAATGCTCTTGATCGGCGTGCCCGATTCCGGCCGGACCTCGTCGTCGTACTGGGCGCGGTCGTTGGGATCGGCGCCACGCACAAAAGACTCACTCGCGGGAATGCGCATGAAGCTCATTCTGCTTACATCATCGATGAAAACCGACGGACCCTTTTCGTAGGCTATCTCACGACCCAGCCGTCCCGACGCCCACCGCGCAGCCGAAATCACTCCGGGGGATTGCGCCGTGCGGACCGCTTCTGCGCAAAGCTCGGCCAACGCGCCGCCCCCGCTTTGCAGCGGCGCATCCGGACCGGCCAATTGCCCGATGAGGCAAAACGCGATGTACTTTTCGCGATCCGTTCCGCTCGCAGCTTTGGCTGCGAGTGCGTCCAAGAGTCCGGCTTCGTCCGGCCAATCGATATTGACCAACGCAAGCCACTCGCCATGCTCCCACAGCATTCCGCCATCGGCCGACGCCCAGAAGGCGCTCGGGCTGATGAGCGGGCCGCTCAATGCACCCAGCGCCCGCAAGCTCGCCGAGCGCGAGGTCAAATACTCGTTGCACCCAACCACCAAATACTCCCTGAGTCGCCCGAAAGATGCCATGGTCGCAGCCAGCGCATCGCTCGGTGCATAATCAAACCCAGCGAGGATTCCCCGTGCCTCCTCCGCCTCCTTTTTGCTCTGCTCTTGCCGGGCTACGTAAATCGTCGGCAGCAAGATCAGCGCCGCGGCGAAAAGCGCCAAGCGAAACGGATTGCGTTGAACGAACTTCTTGACCCGATACGCGCGACTCTTTGCCAGCGGGCTGACCGGATGCTTACTCTTGAGTGCCTCCAGGTCGGCCAACACGCCGGCGATCGCGTCGTAGCGCTCGTCGGGATCGGATTCGATGCACTTGTTGATAACGGCGCTCAGTTCCCGATCAACGCCGCGCTTGGCCAGCGGAAGCAACGTATCGCTGTCTCTGTCCACCAGCTTCCGGTAGCGCGACAGGCGATCCTCCAGCCCTTCGGCCTGCGACAGCGTTTGCTTGCTCTCGTCCGAGGCATGCGGCGGCGAGCCCACCAAGATGGCGTACAACGTAGCGCCCAGCGCGTAGACATCCCAGCGAACATCGGGCTGAACCGGCTTGCCTGGCCCGACCAGCCTGGCCTGCTCAGGAGCCATGTAGTAGAGCGTGCCAAGCGAAGCAGCCGACTCAGTGAAAACACGCGACTGACCGAAGTCGACCACCCGAACGTTGTTCTGCCCGTCCACCAAGATGTTGGCCGGCTTGAGGTCGCAGTGGATCAGTCCCTTCGCGTGGACGTACGCAAGCGCTTGGCAAATCTGTTCCGCCCAACGCACCACCTCCGCCTGAGATGCCAGACTCTTCGGATCGGCGTATTGATCGAGCGACCCCCCGCCGATCAAGTCCATCACGTACGACGGCGGCTCGCTTTCCAGATCCGTATCCAGGAGTGTGACGATGTGCGGATGGCGATCGAGCTTCGTCAGGCGCTCCACCTCGCGCTGCAGGAAGATCCAGTCCAGTCCGCCCCGCTGAATGAACACCTTGACGGCGACCAGCTTGTTCGTGCGGATTTGAACGGCGCGCCACACCTGACCGTAAGCACCCTCGCCGAGCAACGCCTCGAGCGCGTAACCCGGAACCTTGGGCGCATAATCGCTCTGGGTCCCTACGCGACGAGACAAATCCACAGCCGCCGCGACGTCGTCGGGTGACTGTTGGAGCGTCTGCTCTTCGGGCGTTGACGGTTTTGCCTGATTGTCTGGTTCCTGCCCGTTGCTCACTTCGAGGTCAACTCAATCACTCCGTTCCAATCACGCGGCGGTGTTCCCTTGATGGCCATGCCCAACAAGTACTTCGCGGCCGGATCCTCGGTCGCAATCGGCGACAGTGTGTTAAACGCCTCCTCCCACTCACCCTTCTCGAACGCCTCAAGCCCTCGGCCGTGCGTCGCGAAACGCCGCTCAAGCGCGGCGCGGGCATCGGGGTCTTCCGGCGTGCGATCCGCGGTGTACAGTGCTACCTCCTCACTCATGCCGGCCGGCCGAAACCGGGCGACGCGCCGTGTCATGATGAGGCCTGCGTTCACAGCTTCCGCAACCGCGTCGGTGACCAAGAGTTGCACGCCGACTACCTTGGTAATGCCCTCGATGCGCGACGACTGATTCACCACCGCGCCGAGAATATCGTACTGTTCTTTCTGGTCCGAGCCCAGCGAACCCGCCACAAGCTGCCCACAGCCCACGCCGATCCCGCACCGCCATCCCCCGGCGAGTTCCTTGATGTTCTCGGTCATCTCGATCGCAGCGAGACACGCATGCTCGGCATGATTCTGGATCGCTTTGGGCACGTTCCAACAGGCCAATAACCCGTCGCCGGCATAGGAGATAATCACGCCCTGGTGGTCGATGACACTCTGTGACACTACGTTCAACACGGTGCGCCGTGCCGTGGTGAAATCCAGGATCCGTTCCAGATTCTCCTCTTCGCGAAGCGAGAAGTTCTCCTCTGTCTTGGCCGAGAACCCGCGTATATCGAAGAACATCACCGTCGCGTCCGTGATGCGCGGGGCCAGCGCATCCTCTGCGTCCGACTCCAGTATCTCGGAGACCACTTTCTCGGAGAAGAACTGACCGAGGCGCGATTTCCAGCGCTCAAGTTTCTCCATCGAAATCGCCCGCCCGATCATGTCCGCGACCAGTCCGACCAGGCGCGCTGCGTCGCGCGACACGCGACGCCCCGCGACGTAGAACAGGACCGGCTCTTCGCCCGGAACGGGCATAGCGCAGCAGATCGCCCAATCCACGTCGGCGTGCGCCGTCGCCTCGAGGGATGCGTCGGCTGCCCCGTGCTCCCAGCAGTACGTCACCGGCCTCGGCGCTTCAGCCACCGCCGTCCGCATCAAGCGGCGGCTTAGCGGCTTACTGCCGGGGCGATCCAAACTCGCGTCCT
>JAJDDU010000347.1 GCA_029260155.1 Phycisphaerae bacterium
CTTGTTGTTGAGCGCAAAGTGGAATCCGACGCCCTCCGGCAGGCCCACCGCCGCTGCCACGGTGGCATCCAGCCCCAAGTGAACCTCGTAAACCGTTGTGTCGACGGTGGTTAGAGTGGCTGTCAGTTGCGTATAGGTGCCGCGCTCCGCGATCAGGTATTCGTCAGCATCGAAGAACTGCACGTTGAGCCACATGCGCCGTCCCTCGGGGTAGCCGGTTGGCAGTTTGTGTCCCGTCTCATTGGTCACGCGGATGCTAAGCCGCGTCTCGTCCTGCTCGGTGGCGAGGGTGGCTGAGAGTTCCAGCATCTGTATCGAGCGATCTTGTCCCGCCTGAAGATTGGCGGAAAACGCTTCCTCACCGGGGAATGCGTCGAGAGGCCACAACTCGGCGACCAACTCCGGTATTGCGTCGCGGACCCACGTGTTGCCGCCCGCAAAATCGTGGGCCGGGGTGTCGGGTCGTGGCGGGAATGCGATGGGATTGATCTGGCCTTGGGCACAGGCGTTGCCGTCATACTTTGGCATGTGGCAATCCTGACACGTGCTGACCACGCCGTCGGGCAGATTCCCGCCGAAACGTCCGCCTGCATCCACACCGACCACGTATTCGCTGTGCAGCCATTCGCTGTAGGTACGCTCGACCGGAAACATGTCATACGGGTCACCGGTTTCGTGGGGCGTGTCCAGCGGGAAGGGGCTATACGAGCCATCGGGCTGGCGCTCGTAGGCGGGGTTGCTGACATCATGGCAGACAGCACAGAGCCCGCTCGTTCGGTGGAACGGACTGAACAGGAAATTCGGAAGGTCAGGGTTCTTCGGAAAGTGGGGCGGCTCTTCCGCGCCGAGCGGGAAATCGAACGGACCTCTGCGTCGATCATACGGGTCAATGATGAAGCTCCCCGAGCCGGGTCTCGTCGGGAGAAGGTCCATGGCCGACAGGCTATTCAGGATTTCCTCGTCGGCCGGCGGGCTGATGCCGGGTTGATACACCGGGTCGACCATTCGGTGGCAGACGTGACAACTCACGCCGTCGCGGTCGTCGTCGATTAGCAGCGATCCGTCCGTCGGCGGTCCCGATCTTCCCTCGAGCCAGCCCTTGGGTGTGTGACAGCGAATGCAGATGTCGCCGGAGTCCGTTGCGTCTTGGTTTGCGACGGTCAGGCAGGCGTAGAACAATGGATCGCGAGCGGCTTGGGCCATCATGCTCCCCGACCAGTTTGGCGCGATCAGGATGTCCTGCGAGATGATCCCGTGGCAGATCGTGCAGTTCAGGGAGGTCTGAATCTCATCGACCAGCATGTCGGGCTGCGTCCCGGCCACGAAGAAGTCGTCGATGGTCGTCGGGACCGGCGACTGCCCGGTTTTCATCGCCAGCGCGGACACGCCGGCCCCCATCAGCAGTAATATCACGGCCGCGCCAAGTCGACGGCTCCCCAGCCACACAAACACCTGCCTCATCGTCCACACCCTCCAAATCACAGCAGCGCCGGCCCGCCGCTCTTCCGTCACTCAGTGCCCGTGGAGGGGGCGATTGGTGGGTCCGATTGCGGGTGGTTCTACACGCGCAATCCAAGCTTCGCACCGATGCTCAGCATCGCCATAATTCTACATACGCCAGCAGAGGATCCGCCGGCGCTCCCCAGCCACGACACACACAGATTGTAGCGAGCTGTCGAAGCGGTTGCCACGGCGACCTTCGGCGGTTTCTGCGGTCGGCGAGGACGCCCGTCTCTGCAATGAATCAAGTGTGGATGAAGCCAAGGAAGGGGGTTCTTGGGTGCGCAACGAGCGAGGCGAAAGGACAGTGTCCTTTCGCCTCGCGACTGCATGCGTGCTTCAAATCCTTGCGCCTTTTTTTGGGGCGCTTATCGGAACTGGCAGGCGACTTAGAAGTTGACCGGCAGATCAAAGTTCGAGGCGAGCAGCCGGGCTTTGGTCACGGTGACGAACGGGTTCTCGCTGATCTTCGTTACGTAGAGGGGCTCTGCACCGACGATGTTGATCATCGGGCTGCGGCCGGGGGTCACGCCGTCTTCGGGGATGCGGACCAGATGTCCATTCCAATTGCAGATGTAGCAACCCGGATCCTGAATCGAATCAAAAGCGACGCAGGTTCCGCTGTTCGACGTGAAGCTGCTGGAAGTGGATTGCTGGGTGTTGTTCTTGGCTGGGTTCATCGTGGGATCTCCTTCAAGGGATTCAACAAAAAGCTACAAAACTCAAAACGTACAGGCAGCGCGCATGCGTGCTATTCACAAGAACTCGGTTGGTTTCGGTTCGTGGCAGCCGCGGACGCGTCCGCAGCGAGTCGCTTTCCCTAAAACGCATGGTTGCTGCCACGCCAACATTTACGGCAAAATGGGGCGTTCACCTGAACACGATTTGATTTTTTTATGGTGAGAATCTGTCGCGGCGCCGAGGGCCGGGGAGCCATGCCTACGGAGTAGTGAAGATAGTGAACTGTATGGTCCCGTCGGGCGACGCGACCGTCCCGATCAGGCGGAACCCTTGAATCTCGCCAGGGCGGGCGACGAACATCGCTCGCTGCCCCGGATCGTCCTCGAACGCCTCACGAAGTACGTCCGACCGAGTCGTCATCACGAACGGTCCGAACGACTGGACGCGGTGGAAGCCGGACGGCTCGTCCACGATGGACTTCTCCCATTTCTGAAAGTCGCGCGGTTCCACGGGCAGCGAGATC
Organism: Phycisphaerae bacterium; assembly: GCA_029260155.1. Lineage (GTDB taxonomy): Bacteria > Planctomycetota > Phycisphaerae > UBA1845 > UBA1845 > OFTM285. The sequence goes on from JAJDDU010000347.1 coordinate 2,705, forward strand.
AGGACAATGGCGTATGCTTCCCCGCTGTACCATCGGCGTCCACGATCAATCTGGTCTGAGATGTAGATTCGCTCGAAGTCCCCGGCGATCGGACGAATGGCCCGCATCGCGTCGCGCAGGTCGCGTTGGTAAAGCGCTGAGACCCACGGGTCGCGCGACCACCGGCCGAAGTAATCACCGGCAACGACTGCTCCATTGGCCGCTACCATCAGGAGGCAAGCGATTCCGGTCCAGCGACGTCGGGCCGTTGAAGTGCCAAGAAGTAACACTGTCGCGGTACACCCGATGGCGGCCAGCCACTGAAATGCGGGCAACCCGCACGCCGACCGCAACGCGTGAGGACCGGAATCCGTGATCGAAGCCGAGAGCGGATGAAGCAGTAGCCACGCCAAGACGAGCATTCCAGAACGGTTCTTGTGTCGATCGCGAATCGCGACGTACGCGCCGATCAGCAGGAGGAACCCGGCGACAAAGCTGAGCTGTCCGTACCCCGGTGGCGATTGGATAGTGTATCGATCGCCCTCTGTCAGCAACCACCGCGGACTGAAATGGTCTGCGTATTGCGTGACGCTGGTGAGCAGCGACTCTCCAAACGAGGTCGAATTGTGGAACAAGGAAACCTGTTCCGCCCGAGCCATGAGTTGGTCCCATCGCGTAAGGCAGAGGAATACCATGGGCGCCGCCACGGAAAAGCACGCTAAGAACATCGTACCCGCAGCGCGTCGGCCTTTGCGATCAGACCACGCACCCGCAAGCTCGCGGCGGTAGATCCACGCGGCTGCGACGAGGAATGCCGGAGTGAACAAACGCATGGATGGGTAGGTGTACAAGCCAAGCGAAAAGATCGCGCCGGCTGCGCCGAGGGGAACCGCCCTCAGCATGCCGGTTCGCTCAGTGCCGCCCCTCAAAGGCCAGCGGCCAAATGCCATGAACATCAACGCGCACACGGTGACGCCGGCCGTCAACGTGGACTCATGACCGAAACGTGACAACTGCAAGTGCCAAGGCGAAAGGGCAAGCATCAGTGCAGCCCAGAGCCCTGTGCCGCGACCGTGGGTCTTGGAAACCAGCACATACACACACATCACCGCGAGAACGCCGACGAGCGCGGCAGGCATGCGGGTCGCGAGTGTCAGATGATCGGCGCCCAGGACCGCGTGAAAGGGGACGATCAGGTAGGCATACAGTGCGGTTCGATGGTCGGATCGGCCAAACGCCTCCAGCACGATCGGCCAACGCTGCCCCCAACGATCGCAGCCCGTCTTGAGACTGGAGTAGGCGTCGTATCCGTTGGTCGCTTCGTCGTGGTGCAGGCCTGGCGGGGCATCGTCGAGGTTTGCAAAACGCAGCACCGCCGCGAGGACAACGATGGCGACGATGGCCGTGAGATGGACGAGTCGTTGCGACACAGCCGGACATTACCACGAACAGCAGCGCACGCCAGAATCAGCCCCCGAGAGGCCAGTGCCCCAAGAGACCCCGGCCGCGGAGCGAGGTTCGTCGCTCGCGGTCGGATCTCTAGGATTGTGGGAAAGGAAAGTCAGTTGATTGGAAACAAGTGGCCGAGACACCAATCGACGGCGGTGTCCCGACGGGTCGAGAACCACATGGGCTCGCCGACCGTCGGCCCGCACCGAGTCGGGCATCGCCGATCGATTGGTCTCGGCCACTCGTTGGTTCAACCGGCGCTATTCAGGCGTCGGCGTTGTTTCGCTGGCCCGGCGACACGAGGCATGTCGCCGGGCGCAGTTCCCCCAGAAAACCCCAAAAACGGTCACTCACACGAACCACGTCGCAGGACGAGTCCACGCTAGCCACCCCCAAGGCCAGGATCCGATCCGGCGGCAATAGTGATCGTAGGCACCCCCCGGTGCTTCCGAACTCGCCGCCGTACGCCCCCATTGGTTGCAAGAATCAGACGCGCCGCCAAGCAACCCATCGCACACGCGTCGGAATCACTTGGCGGCGTGTTGGTCGGCTCGCACATGAGGTCAACGCTTCTCGGTCGCGTTCCTTACAGGGAAATCAGAGGAAACGTCCAAAACGCCGTCCGAGGGCTGGCGAGCCGCGGACCTCCGCGACGCGCAGGCGGGGTGTTGTTCCGTCTTCCTGAACCGATACAATGGGGTGGGAGTTTTAGGGTGAAGCGCTCTCGTACCCATCCCCTGGGGCGGTTTGGGCATTGTCGGCCGCGTGGGTGATCGGAATGCGCACGGGTATATCGAATGGCACGCTGATGGAGGATACCCGCTCAACTTTGCTGGTTCGCTTGGCCGACCGAGGTGATCAGGAGGCTTGGCACACTTTCGATCAGCTGTACCGGCCGATGATCGTCGGATACGCCTGCACGAGAGGTCTGGACAACGCGGATGCCGAGGACGTCGCCCAGCTTTGCATCGAATCCGTCGTCAAACACATCGCCGACTACCGTCACCAGCACATCGGCAGCTTCAAGGCTTGGCTGCGGTCCATCGCCGCGAACAAGATCAGAGACCTCTACCGCCGCCGCCGCGACCAGCAAGCCGACAGCGCGATTTGGAATCAACATCATGATCCCAAGCCTACCCCCGACGAGGTCTGGGAACGACACTGGCTCATGGAACACTTGCGTTACTGCGTCGAGAAAGTACGCCCGGACATCGCGGACCACACCTATTGGGCCTTCTACCACACGGTCATCGAGAACCTGCCAGCCAAAGAGACTGCCGCCCGCCTCGGTATTCCCGTCAACCAAGTGTATGTGGCCAAGTTTCGCGTACTCGAACGCATCCGCGCTTCGCTGCGCGACCTCACCGGGTTCGACGTCGTCGGGCGAATGAAATGACCCGATGTCCGGAGTTGGAGCATTGGGTCGCATTCCACACGGGCGAACTTGCGCAAGAACAGTCCGGAAAACTGGACGCCCATCTTTCATCCTGCGATGCGTGCAGAACCTTGCTCAAGAAGCTCGAAGC
>JAJDDU010000348.1 GCA_029260155.1 Phycisphaerae bacterium
GTTGTCCGTGGGCGCGTGGGTGGGTGCCTACAAGTACTTCCCGAAGTGGCCTGCGGAGGCATTCGTTGAGTGCATCTCGGAGAAGCCGAAGGCGACCGGGCAGCTTGTCGAGTATACGCCCGCGCAGAAAGAGTATGACCGTTTCATCCTGACGCAGGCACACTCGGTGACCAGCATGGACATTCTGCTCAAGGTCTTGCGAACGGCTGAGGTCAGGGCGACGAGTTGGTACAAGAACACACCTCAGCAAGACTTGGTCGTTGACTTCATGGACTTGGTGAAAGCGGCTCCACAGCGTGGGACGAACCTCCTCAGGATTTCTGCCGAGACGCGCAGTCCGGAAGATCCGCACATCATCGTGAATCAGGTGGTGCGTCAGTACCTTGACCAGGTCAGAGACTACAGCGCGGACGAGTACCGCGACGAGCGCGAGGTCTATCAGCGCGAGTTGGACAAGTTTGAAGAGCAGATCGTCGACAAGACGCGGCAAATCGCCACGGTGGGCAAGCAGTTGCCTCCTGGGACGGTCAGCACGGGGACGAACCCGGTGGCAATCGACTACCAATCGGAGCGTCAGACGACCGCGCAGTATGAACTAATATTCCAGGAGTTGAACGGTCTGTACCAGATCTACAGTCAACCGGGCGGAGCAGGCCTGTCGCCCGAGGACATGCAACTTGTCGATCTGGATCCCAAGGTCGCGACGTTGAGCAATCAGTATTTCTCGGTCGGTCAGCAGATTGCGGTGATGCGCAAGAGCCTGGGCGACAACCACCGATCGGTGATCGATGCGGAGAAGATGCTGGAGGTGGTCAACGAGCAGTTGACCGAAGAGCGTCAGCGGCGTCTTGCCGAGATTTCGGTATACAAGCAGGCGCAGGTCGAGACCGCCATGCTGAACGCGCAGCATGCGTGGCTAAAGTCGCAGGAGAAGCTGGCGGACACCATGGCCAAAATGGCGGACATGGACGAATTGATGACGCAGTACATGGCCCTTCAGGAAGATCTGATAATCCTGAAAGATAACAGGGAGTTGGCGGCTGCATACATTAATGAGCTGAACCGCATCGTGTCGGAGCGTACGGCGGTGCGCATCTTGTGGCGTGAGCGAGCCATGACGCCGATTCAACGTAGCTTTCCGCAGAAACTCCTCCTTCCCGCCGGCGTGACGCTGTCGTTGGTGTTCGCGATCGGGATCGCAGTGATGCTCGAGTTCATGGACACGTCGCTGCGTACGCCGCAGGACTTCGTGCGTCATCTGCGGATTCCGGTGCTGGGCGTGGTTCCCCACGTCGACGACGAAGAGGTGGAGATCGATCGGATCGAAACGGCTGTGCGGGACGCTCCGCAGTCGATGTACGCGGAGGTCATTCGCACGATCCGTACGAATCTGCAATTCACGGCCACTGCAGACCGGCGGCGTAGCATCGTGATTACCAGCCCGCGTCGGGAGGACGGCAAGACGTGCATCGCGAGCAACTTGGCGTTAATGATCGCGCAGGGCGGGCGGCGTGTGCTTCTCGTGGATGCGAATTTCCGGCGTCCGGCGATCCACCGAATCTTCAAGCCGCGGTCACCGAGCGGGCTGAGCAATCTTCTGGTAGGCGACGGGCGTCTGGACGATCTTGTAACTCCGACGGGCGATGCCAACCTGTTCGTGCTACCGTCGGGGCCGGTTCCACCAAACCCTGCTGAGCTGATGGGCAGCCAGCAGATGATCGAATTCATCCATGAGGCCACGGGCAAATATGATCAGGTGATCTTCGACGCCCCGCCAGTACTGGTGGCGAGCGACGCGGCGGTCTTGTCGACGCATGCGGACGGCGTGATCCTGGTGTGCCGAGCAAAAACAAACACGCGAGGTGTGGGCAGTCGCGCGTGCGGACTGTTGACGCGGGTCAACGCGCACATCTTCGGGGGCATTTTGAACGCGGCGGAGATTCGTCGCGGCGGGTACTTCCGAGAGCAACTGCGCACGTTCTACGACTATCGCCTGGACGAAGACGACGGATACCCGGTCAGCCAACCGGCGTTGCCGGAGCGCGGCGATGATGAAGGTGCGCCGACGAAGGAAGCCTAGAGGAATCGCGAGAACGGATCGCTCCCCCTGCGGGTCGCCGCCAGCTACGCCGTGCCGGGCGATGTAAAGTCGAGACCATGGGTTCAGCACTGCCACTAACCATCGTCGGGATGTTGTTGCTCTACCTCCCGTACCGCCTCAGTCGCGGGTTTCCCATGACGCTGCGCATGGCGGTCCTTATGATCGTCGCGACCAAGGCCGTGCTCATAACGGTCGTCCACCTGTCACATGTCAGTGATACGGGGCATCCGATTATTCTGGACGAGTCCGTTGACGCCAAGCGTTATTACGATTTCGGGACCGCGTTTCTCAACCACGACATTCGGGACATCGGATACGACGATCTCATCCGTGAGCGCGGCGCATCTGCCCACCTCGGGTACTATGTCGTGAACTTGGTTGCCTTCAAATTCTGCCCCGCGCATCCGATGCTCTTTTTGCGTCTGGCGAAACTGCTTTTGTTTCATGTTGGATTGGGCATGTTGGCCACGACGTGGCGTCTGCAGACGACAACCACCCGTGCTTTCATCGGTTACATCATCCTGGGGGCGATCTACTATCAGTTTGCCTACCACCATTTCCGCAATGCGAAGGACGACGTAGTTCTATCGATCTTCCTGATGATCATGGCCGTTACCGATCGAACGGTCGCCGCGACCGGGCCCCTTCGCGAAAAGCTCAATACACGGAAGATGATGACCAGTTGGGTGATCATCGCATTGCTGACCTGGCTGATTTCCAGTTTCCGGTTTTACATGGGCCTGGCTTTGGTCATTGCGTTGGCCATGCACACCGTGACCGGTCGGAGCATGAAGGTCGTCCACCGCGTGTTGTTTGTGGTCGTAGTAGGTGTCGGTTTCGTGCTCTTCATGAGGTCCGGTAGCTACGCTTTGGTAGACGAACGAGGGGGAGTGGGCGCTGCGCTGGGCGGACTGAGCAACGTCTACGGCATGTTCGCGGTCTTCACCAGGCCGATACCGTGGCAGCATGCGAATAGGCTGCTGGGGATCCCACACACTGTTTATCTGCTTCTGCTCATCCCGGCGTTGTGGGCGCTGATCTCCGACTTCCGCAACAAGTTGGACTGGAAGTTGTACTTGGTTGGAATCATCGCCATGGTTGTCGGCGGATTCATGCAGGATCCCGCGCCACGCAAGCGCTTCATCATGTACCCCATATTCACGGGTTGGGTCTTGGCGCTTGGCGCAGGCCGCAAGCGCGGCGCGACCGAGCCCTTCGATCCGAACGCGTACTTCGCGCAATCGAGCGATGTCTATGCCGAACTGCCCGCGGTCCAGGCGAGGTCCACGTGAACCGCCCCGCATTCCTGATCACCATCGACACGGAGGGCGACAACATCTGGGCGGGGCGTGAGCGCGTTGCGACGCACAATGCGGCGTACTTGGCGCGGTTCCAATCCTTATGCGAAGCGTACGGACTGAAACCGACTTACTTGACGAACTGGGAAATGGCGATCTGCCCGGCGTTTCAGGAATTGGGGCGCGACGTCCTGAAAAGAGGTACTGCGGAAATCGGCATGCACCTTCACGCTTGGAACAACCCGCCGCTTCACGCGCCGATCGACGATGACAATGATCATATGCCATACATGATTGAGTACCCGGAGGCAGTGATACGAGCGAAGGTCACCGCCATCACGGAATTGCTCGAGGCCACCTTCGAGGTTCGACCCGTCAGCCACCGCGCCGGGCGATGGGCGTTCAACAGCGTTTATGCGCGAGTGCTGGTGGACCACGGATACCTGGTGGAATGCTCGGTCACGCCGCACGTGTCGTGGCGTTCTCATCTGGGTCACCCCACGGGGCAGGGCGGCGCCGACTATCGTCAGTTCCCGGAGTCGGCTTACTTCCTGGACTTGGACAACATCGATCGACCCGGAGATTCCACCTTGCTGGAGGTGCCGATGACTATCACCCGCCGGCGTTGGTGGGCGCCGATTGAGTGGGTGCGCCGCTGTGCGCGCGATGCGCCTCTTGCCAGGCGAGCATTGGCCAAATACTTCCCGCCGCAGTGCTGGTTAAGACCCGACGGCCGAAACCTGGCGCGCATGGTCGACATCGTGCGAGGCGCCGTTGCGGAGCGGCGCGACTATGTCGAGTTCATGCTCCACTCTTCGGAGCTCATGCCCGGCGGCAGTCCGGTTTTTACGAGCGTTGCGGACGTTGAGAAGCTGTATGAGAACCTGGAGGCTCTTTTCGCTGACGCCGCTCGGTACTGTGACGGGATGACGCTGCACGAGTACTACGGTCGCGTGACAGCCGCTGGTGGGCGCCGCGACCACCAGCGCGGTAGCGCGGGGGAGACGTAATGGAGGCGCCCGTTCGGCCGGCAAGTTCGGTACCTGACGCGTGGGTCAAGGACTACCTGGCGTCCCAGGGCATGTCCAGTGAACTTATCGAATGGAAGTTCTTCGAGCCACGTTTCAATCGAGACCGCGAGCGTGGTTTCGTGTGGGTGCACGGTGATCGGGTCCGCGGGTTCATCGGTTTCGTGCCGTTCGTGATCGCCAAGGGCGACGACACTTGGGACGCGCTGTGGCTGTGCGAGTGGTCTCGCGAGCCGTGCTCGGACGCCCCGCGTGGAATCGGGAAGAGATTGATCACCGAGGCGGCGCAGGCTTTCGACCATCTCCTGGGCTTCGGCGGAACGAAGGTGGCGCAGGTTCTGCACCCCCGCATAGCGACGACCACGATCGAAGGCGCCGGCGTCACGTACCATCTGCCCCTCAGGCTGGGCGCCGTGTTGAGGAAGCTCGCGCGGCGGGCGCGGTGGCTTGGTCACAGGCACTGGCCTCTGCTAAGCAGAGTCCCGATATGCCGCATGCCTCGCACATCCACCGGTCCGCCCGTACGCGTCGAATCCGGGGTATCGGAAGTGATTGAGCCGCTCATCGCGAGCCATCGTAGCGACGGGTGGCATGCCCGGTACGATCTCGACTACTTGCAGTGGCAGGTAGAGCGTTGCCCGACCGTGGTCTCGGGGACATGCTACGTTGCAGGCGACAGCGCCCCGCCAGCCGCGGTGGTGTTCTGGCGTGAACGGGAGTCCAGCCAGTTTTGGCGCATCACGATGTGGGCTCGGCCCGGCGCGACCCGAGAGCTGGAGGCAGTGCTCGTCAAGACCATCAAGTTGATCTATGACGGCGGTGGTCTGGCGGTGTCGATCCTCGTCTCGCACCGCGACGAGGATGCCGTAGCAGTGTTGGAGCAGCGTGGATTCATGGCCACCCGCCACCACCTGCCGCTCTACATCTACGCAGCACGATCCACGAGTCAGCCGATCGACGACGTGCGCCATCTTGGCTACATGGACGGCGACTTGGCGTATCGGTTTTGACGCGATAGGCAGGTGGGTTTCGGAAGGCTCAGGCGTGGAAGCACCGCAAATCACATCTAACGCCCGTAAAGGGGCGGCATGGTCACTGATCATCGCCTGCATCGCCTTCCCCTTGCCGTTCGTCCGGACCCTTCTTCTCGGCGAGGTGGATCCCACCGAACACGCGCGAGGCTACTATGCCTTGATCCTTCTGTTTCTTCAGGGCATCTATGCGTTGTTTCTGCCCGGCGGCCGGGCCGTCTTCCCCGCATTCTACCCTAAGCTGAGCACCGACGACGAACGATCCCGGTTCGTAAGCGGATACCTGTTCTTGACCTTCGGGATGTCCGCGCTGGCGATTCTGGTGTTTTCGCTTTGGCCGTCTCTGCTCGACTTGCTGCTGAGGCAGCAGGTGGACAGGCGTACTCGACTGATCCTGCGGGCGCTTATCCCTTTCATTCTGTTCTCGACGCTGTCCACCTCGATCGTCATGAGCCATATGTCGTTCGTGTGGGCGGCGTTCCTGCAGCGGGCCCAGATAGTCTGCGTTACCGTCGTCCTCGGAGCGGTGTACCTGACCGGATCCAGCGTCATTGCGTCGGATCCGTTGCTGTGGCTTGGAGGTACGATCGCCTTCGCCGCCGCCGTCACGATGGCGGTGTCCTCATCCATCCTGCTGTGCACGATCCGGATCGTCCCGCGCCCCAAGTTTCCGCGCGGGTGCTTTCGTTTCGTGTCCGTGGCGTACCTGGACGCCATCATGCTGTTGGCCTACAACGCCATCGACCAGTACGTCGTCGCCTATTGCTTCGGGGTGGCCGAGCTAGGGCGCTACGTTCCACTGTTGCTCCTGGCGCGTATCGCACCACTGACCATGCAACAGATAGGTCACCTGCTCCTCACGACCTTCTCCAAACTCCTGGGGGCTGACGCGGAGGCGACGCTCATCACCACCTACCGTCGCATCAGCCGGCTCACGGTCGGGTTCTATGCTGCGATCACCCTGTGTCTGGTCTTGTTTTCGCATCCGCTGGCGGCGCTATTCGGTGAGGCGTGTGCGGCGGAGCACAAGCTCCTCATATGCCTAGCCGTCGCAATGAACATTGACTCATTGCGTACGATCAATGGTATGACATTGATGGCCTACGAACGGATGCACTGGGTCTTTTTCAGTAAGTTGTCGCTGATCATCGTGCAACTGGGTCTGACGATTGCTCTGATCGAGCCTCTGGGTATTTACGGTGTTGTTCTCGCGAAGGGGGCTGGACATGTGGTACAGACAGCGGTTCTGTTTGTCGCGACGGCACGCGTGCGTCGGTCAGACCGACTTCTGCCGCCGGGCGCGTATTTCGTCGGTCAGGGCGTGGTACTCGCGAGCGGATGGATTGCAATGCAACTGGACGGTATGGGCATTGGCTGGTCGGCGGCAATGCTGGCAGGCGGCAGCCTCATAGTATGGTTCGGCGGTCGGTTTCGCGTAGCCGAGGTTCGAGCGATGATGCCCCGGCGTTGGCGCGGCGGCGAGGTGCGAACATGAGTCGCGTGATGCACTGCATTTCATCCCTTGCGGTCGGCGGGGTCGAGACATGCGTCCTCGACATGTTCAAGCACTTTGCCGGTCACACGCCACGCCATGAGCACATCCTCTGCGCGTTCAAGGGTGGGAAGCTGGCGGAAACGCACTTGCCGGCCATTCGCGCTGCGGGCTTTGAAACGCATGTTCTTCATCGCCCGTCGCGATACAGTTTTGCATTCTGCCGGGAGCTAAGAGCCACGGTGGACCGCGTCAAGCCCGACGTCATTCAGGCTTACAATCCGACCGCGGCTTTGTGGGTGCGCGTGCTCGTCGGCAAGCGAAAGGGCGTGTCGATCATTGTGCACTGTGGCGGGGTCGGCGGTTTGCGCTGGAAGTGGCGCACTATCGAGCGGACGATTCTGCCGCGGACCAACGCCTTCGTGTTCAATTCGCAGTCCACGCGTGCGATCTGGGAGAGCTTCCTGCGTCCGCGCGTGCCCACACGCGTGGTGTACAACGGTGTAACGTTTGAGGACACTTCCGACGTACGCGCCGTCGAAGTCCTGCCGGCATCGCCGTTTGCGCTGCTGACGGTTTGCAGGGTTGTTCCCGTGAAAGCGCTTCACACTCAGTTGGAGGCGCTGCGTATTCTCCACGACCGGGGACAGGACGACGTGCGTCTGATCGTCGTGGGCGACGGGCCGACTCGCAGAGATCTCGAAGGCAGGGCGCGATCGCTCGGTTTTGCGGACGCGGTCACGTTCGCTGGTTATCAGCCCGATCCGCGCGTTTACCACCGGCAGGCGCACGTGTACCTTTGTACGTCGTACAATGAGACGTTCAGCATGACACTCGCAGAGGCGATGTACAACGGTATGGTGTGTATCGCAGCCAGCGCGGGCGGGCCGTCTGAGATCATCGAAGATGGGCAGAGCGGTTTTCTGCTGCCATGCACGGAGCCCTTGCCGCCCGAGTTTTGCGGGAAACTCCCGGTCGGACAGTCGCTGCCGGCGCTTGCATACGACAACCGATCCGGGCGACTCGGTCCGCCGCTGGGCGTTGATCCTGGGGCTCTGGCCGACACCATCGCCGATGTCAGAGAGCGCTTCGACGAACTCGGCGGAATGCGCGACGCGGCGCATGCACGTATCGTGGAGCATTTTAGTGTGGAGCGATACTGTCGCTCGCTCGAGGACCTTTATGACGAAATGGCCGGTCAACCGTAGAGCACCGTCTCGATGAAGATCCTGCAGTTGATGGGCCACCCCATGGTGGGCGGGACGGAGACGTTCGTCATCTCGCTCGTCCGCGGGCTTATCGAGCGCGGTCACGACGTGACGTTGGTCAACACGTGGACGCACAGTGCGCTCAACGCGCTCGCGGAGTCCGCCGGCATACCTTTCATCGGGATCGAGGGGGGAGGGCGGCGCATCGGTCCGCGGTGGTTTTGGAAGGTGGGGCGGTTCCTGCGAAAGAGCCGTTTCGATCTGGTTCAGACTTACGGCCTGCGGGTCAGTCTCGGGCTACGCATGTTGCAGCGAACGCATGGCGTGCGTCATCATCTGACGGGCGTGCGGGGGCTGGATCAACAGCGCAGCGGCTTGCAGGCGTGGCTGGACCGCAAGACCGAACACCTGCTCGACATCATCGTCTGCAATGCGGAGGCCGTCGCGAGCAAGCGGATGGCAGCCATCGGCACACTGCGCTCGCGCATCCGAGTCATCCCCAACGGGATTGATCTGACGCATTTCTCGCCGGATGCGGACGTTCCCGGATGCCAAGAACTCAATCTGCCGAGTGGCTTTTTGTTCGCGCACGTGGCGAGCTTTCGTCCCGAAAAAGACCACCAGACGCTTCTGCGCGCAGTCGAGCTGGCGGGCGACGGTCTGGGCGATGCCAAGATCCTGCTTGTCGGGACGGGGCGGCAGCGCGACGAGGTGGAAGCAATTGTGCGCCAGATGGGGTTGGCGAATCGCGTGATCCTCACCGGCCCCGCCGAGGACGTTCGGCCTTACTTGCGAGCGTGTGATGCGTTCGTTCTGTCATCATCTAGCGAGGGCATGCCACGCGCGC